>JADGNT010000152.1 GCA_017883345.1 Candidatus Solibacter sp.
ATCTCCATGAAACGTACACCCGCGCTTCTCCTGGGCGCTCTCGTCGCCTCCCTCTCCTTCGCTTTCGCCCCCACCTACGATGCCAAGCTCTTCGCCGAAATGCGCTGGCGCTCGATCGGCCCCTTGCGCGCCGGACGCACCAAATCCGCCCAGGGCGTGGCCGGGCAACCGAACGTCTTCTACATCGGCGTATGCAACGGCGGCGTCTGGAAAACCACCGATTACGGCCGCACCTGGAACCCCATCTTCGACGACCAGCCCACCGGATCCATCGGCTCCCTCGCCGTCGCCGCATCCAATCCCAATATCATCTACGCCGGCAGCGGCGAAGGGCTCCAGCGCCCCGACCTCTCCACCGGCGACGGCGTCTACAAATCCACTGACGCCGGCAAGACCTGGACCCATCTCGGCCTGCGCGACGGCCAGCAGATCCCGCAGATCGCCGTCGATCCGCGCAATCCCGACAAGCTCTTCGTCGCCGTCCTCGGCCACCCCTACGGACCCAACGCCGAACGCGGCCTCTATCGCTCCACCGATGGCGGCCAGTCCTTCCAGCAGGTCCTCGGCAAGGACGAAAACACCGGCGCCAGTGAAGTCCAGATCGATCCCACCCATCCCGACACCGTCTACGCCGCGCTTTGGGAAGCCCGGCAAGGCCCCTGGGAAAACAGTTCGTGGAGCGGTCCCGGCGGCGGCATGTTCAAATCCACCGACGGCGGCAAGACCTGGCGTGCCCTCACCAACGGCATTCCCTCCGGCGCCGATGGCTTCATTCAGGCCAACATCGCCATCTCCCCCAGCAACACCAGCCGCCTCTACGCCTCCGTCGCCACCTCCAACGGAATCGGCATCTACCGCTCCGATGACGCCGGCGAACATTGGGCCCGCGCCACCACCGACGCCCGCCCCGCCGGACGCATCGGCGGCGGCGATCTCTCCGTCCCTACCGTCGATCCCCAGAATCCCGACACCGTCTACGTCGCCAGCACCGTCACCTGGAAATCCACCGACGGCGGCAAGACCTGGACCGGCTTCCGCGGCGCGCCCGGCGGCGACGATTACCAGCGCATATGGATCAACCCTCTCAACCCCGACATCATCCTGATCGTCAGCGACCAGGGCGCCATCATCTCCGTCAACCGTGGCGAAACCTGGAGCTCCTGGTACACCCAATCCACCGCCCAGATGTATCACGTCAACGCCGACAACGATTTCCCCTATCGCGTGTGCAGCGGCCAGCAGGAGAGCGGCTCCGCCTGCATCTCCAGCCGCGGCAATTACGGTCAGCTCACCTTCCGCGAGTGGACGCCCGTCGGTGTCGAAGAGTATGGCTACGCCGTCCCCGATCCGCTCGACCCCAACATTGTCTTCGGCGGCAAGGTGACTCGCTTCGACCGGCGCACCGGCCAGGTCGAAAACGTCGCCCCCAAGCCCGTCCGCGGGCCTAATTACCGCGCGCTGCGCACCGCGCCCGTCGTCTTCTCCCAGGCCGATCCGCACGTCATGTTCTTCGCCGCCAACACCCTGTTCCGCACCGCCGATGGCGGCCGCGGTTGGAAGGAAATCTCACCCGACCTCACCCGCAAAACCTGGGAGATTCCCGCCAGCGTCGGTAAGTATCGCGATCAGCCTGCCGCGCAGCCGACGCAGAAGGGCGTCATCTACACCGTCGCCCCCGCGCCCACCGACATCAACCGCATCTGGGCCGGCACCGACGATGGCCTGATCCACGTCACCGCCGATGGCGGACTCCACTGGAAAGACGTCACCCCGCGGACAATCGGACCCTGGATGAAAATCTCCATCCTCGACGCCGGCCACTTCGACGCCCTCACCGCCTACGCCGCCGTCAACACCCTCCGCCTCGACGACATGCGCCCCCACATCTTCCGCACCCACGATGGCGGCAAGACGTGGACCGAAATCGTCTCCGGCATCCCCGATGGCGCGCCCGTCGACGTAGTCCGCGAAGATCCCAAAACCAAGGGCCTGCTCTTCGCCGGTACCGAACGCGAAACCTACGTCAGCTTCGACGATGGCGACCACTGGCAGTCGCTGCGCCTCAACATGCCCGCCAGTTCCATCCGCGACCTCATCGTCAAGGACGACGACCTCATCGTCGCCACCCACGGACGCGGCTTCTGGATCCTGGACAACATCACGCCGCTCCGCCAGATCGGCGAAAAGGTCGCCGCCAGTGACGCCTTCCTCTTCAAGCCCCAGACCGCCATCCGCGTGCGCTGGAGTATGAACTCCGATACCCCGCTGCCGCCCGACGAGCCGGCATCGCCCAATCCTCCCGATGGCGCCATCCTCGATTACTACCTCGGCCCCGCCTCTAGCGGCCCCGTGACCCTCGAAATCCTCGACACCACGGGCGCCCTGGTGCGCCGCTATGCAAGCTCAGATCCCGAGGACCCCATCGATCCCAACCTCGCCATCCCCACCTATTGGGTACGCCCGCCGCATCGCCTGCCCGCCGCCCCCGGCATGCACCGCTACCTGTGGGATATGCACCATACCCCGCTCGCCGTAGCCGGCGGACGCGGCGGCGGCGCCAACTATTCCTCCGCCGCCGTGGTCCATAACACCCCGCCCACCATCACCTCCATTTGGGCCGCCCCCGGCCGCTACACCGTCAAACTCACCGCCAACGGCCAGAGCTATACCCAGCCCCTGACCCTCAAGCTGGACCCGCGCGTCAAGACACCGGCGCTCACTCTCCAGCAGCAGTCCACGCTCTCCCGGCGGTTGTATGACGAGACGCTGGCCGTGCAGAATGCGCTCGCACAACTGCGCGCCCTCCGCGCCCAGATCCGCGACATCAAGGCGCCAGGCGCGGCGGCCCAGGCGCTGGCCGAATTCGACAAGCAAGCCGCCGCCATTGAAGGTGGCGGAGGCGGACGCGGCGGACGCGGTGGCGGCGGACGCGGCGTGATTGAGGCCGGCCCGGAGACTTTGAGCAATGCCACCGGATCGCTGACCACCTTGATGCGCCAGTTGGAAGCCGCCGAAGTCGCCCCCACCACGCAGTTGTCCGCCGCCATCGCGGACCGCCGCGCCCAGGTAGCCAAACTCATGGCCAAATGGACCGCCCTCAAGACCACCGGCCTGGCCCCCGTCAACGCCCAACTCAAGCAGGCCAACTTGACGCAGATCTCCGTCAAGTAAACGCCGTGGTGGCAACCGCTCCCTAAGAACGTGAGAAAAAAACAAATGGCCGCCGATGAACGCCGATGAACGCGGATAAAAACAAGATGCTTATCGGCGTTTATCTGCGTTAATCGGCGGCCCAGAAATGATTTTTTCTCAGCTCCTATACGGTCGCGGCTCCGATGCGTCGTCAGAGCCGCGACCGGGGGGTCGCGCAGAGCACTGCCCCACCCCGCCTCAACCTCGGAAGGTTAGCTTTCGCCCCGCGAAATGGTCCGTAAAGCCATTGTCATGAGTTTCTCCTTGCCCTGTCCGGCATTATTAAGGACACTGGAGGATTAAGGAGAAGCATCACGTTGGATAGAAATGGCCGTAAGGGCTCCCTCGTCATGGAGCCGACAGAACGATGGACCCCTCAATCGGCCAGCGACCTATACGACGTCGCGAGCTGGGGCAAGGGCTATTTTTCGGTGGGCGAGAACGGGCACGTCCTGGTGCATCCCGAGAAGGAAGCGGCGCGCTCGATCGACCTCAAGCAACTGGTCGACACGCTGGTCCTGCGCGGCATCAACCTGCCCATCCTGATCCGCTTCGCCGATATCCTGAAGCACCGTCTGGGAGAAATCCACAGCGCCTTCCAAACCGCTATCAACGAGCATAAGTATCAGGGCGGCTATTGCTGCGTCTACCCGATCAAGGTCAACCAGCAGCGCCAGGTGGTGGAAGAGGTGCTCGAGTTCGGCAAGCCGTTCCGCTTCGGCCTGGAAGCCGGTTCCAAGCCGGAACTGATGGCGGTGATGGCGCTGGCCGACAACGACACCCCGATCATCTGCAACGGTTTCAAGGACGATGAATACATCGAGATGGCCATGCTCGCCCAGAAGATGGGACGCAAGATCATCCCGGTGGTGGAAAAGTACACGGAACTGCACCTGATCCTGAAATACAGCCAGCGTGTGGGCGTGCGCCCCTCGATCGGTCTGCGCGTGAAACTGGCCAGCCGCGGGTCGGGGCGCTGGAAATCCTCGGGCGGATACCGCTCGAAATTCGGGTTGTCGGCGACCGAGGCGGTGCGGGCACTACAAGAGCTGAAAGACCTCGGCATGGCCGACTGCCTCAACCTGGTGCACTTCCACCTGGGCAGCCAGATTACCAATATCCGTCAGATCAAGGGCGCGGTGAACGAAGCCGTCCGCGTGTACGTGGACCTGGCGCGCGCCGGCGCCGGGCTGAAATACCTGGACGTGGGCGGCGGTCTGGGAATCGATTACGACGGATCGCAGACCGATTTCGAATCTAGCGTGAACTATACGCTGCAAGAGTACGCCAACGACGTCATTTACCACGTGCAGAACGTGTGCGATGAAGTCGAGGTGGCGCACCCGACCATCATCACGGAGAGCGGGCGCGCCATCGCGGCGTATCACAGCGTGCTGGTGTTCAACGTCGTGGGCGTGGCCGGGATGGGCGAGGCCGACGTACCGGCGGAGCCGCCTCCCGAGGCCGAGCAGCCGCTGATCGATCTCTCCGAAACGTATCGCGGTCTGACCGCCAAGAACCTGCTGGAAAGCTACCACGACGCGCAGCAGGCGCTCGACCAGGGGCTGAATCTGTTCAGCCTCGGGTACCTGTCGCTAGAGCAGCGCTGCATCGCGGAGAATCTCTACTGGGCGATCTCGCGCAAGATCCAGCGGCTGGCCGGCGAACTAGACTACTTCCCCGAAGAGCTGGAAGGCATCGACGCCTTGCTCTCCGACACGTATTTCTGCAACTTTTCGCTTTTCCAGAGCATGCCGGACAGTTGGGCCATCAAGCAACTCTTCCCCATCATGCCGATCCACCGCCTGGAAGAGCAGCCGACGCGTCCCGCCGTGCTGGGCGATATCACCTGCGATTCCGATGGCAAGGTGGATGCCTTCATCGACCGCCGCGACGTCAAACGCACCTTGCAGTTGCACACCTTCGGCGGCGGCAATTACTACCTGGGCGCGTTCCTGCTGGGCGCGTACCAGGAAATTCTCGGCGACCTGCACAATCTGTTCGGCGATACCAACGCGGTCCACGTGCGGCTGGGTCCGACGGGCGAAGTGATGCTGGATTCCGTGATCAAGGGCGATACCGTCCGCGAAGTGCTGAACTACGTGCAGTTCTCCTCCGACACGCTGGTGATGCAGCTCCGCCGCGACGTGGAGGCCGCGTTGCGCGAAGGCCGCCTGACCTATGAAGAGAGCGGCGCGCTCCTGCGCTTCTACGAAGAGGGTCTGCACGGCTACACGTACCTGGAAGACGTGCACGAACTGTAGGGCGGTCTACTCGAAATCGAAGTCTTCCGGGCTGGCAAGGAAGGGATTCACCACCGTGAGATCTCCGAACTTGCGCCCGGCCTGGAAATCTTCGCTGAGCAAATACTTGCAACCAGTGGATTCAGCGGCCGCCAGGATCAGCGAATCCCAGTACGCGACTCCGCCGCGGTCGCTCCAATACCAAGCACGATGAAGCAGGCCCAATCCGAAACCCACGGGTTGCCACAGGGCCAGGGCCTCCACGTTCTCACGGACACGCACGGCCGGCGTCTTCAGCTTGCCGGCCGCATTCCAATAGAACTCGTTGAGGACCTGCCAGCTCAAACGGCCGGAATCGGTATTCCAGAGAGCGTCCATCCATTGGCGCGCCCGGGCGTGCTTCGCCGCGTCCGTTGCATCGACCGAGTACAGAAGGACGTTCGTGTCCACAAAGAAGTGGTCAGCGGGGGCGCTCATTCGCCTCTTCCCGCGTCAGCCGGTTAGCCGCCAGACCCGGAATCAGAATCGGCTTGATGCGCTTCCACTTTTCGTACGCTGCCCAGTACTCGTCCGTCTGGCGCATCTTGTCTTCCAACATGCGTCCGACCAGCTTGGAGACGGACGTATTCTCTTCGGCGGCCTGCTTCCTGGCCCACCGTAGCGCGTCCTCTTCAACCGTGATGGTGACGTTCTTCAGCACGAACTCAGTGTAACACGAAGTTCGTGTGAAGCCGGATCGTGTCGCAGACCCCTGTCCACCCACCCCCTCCCCCATTTTGCATATAATCAAAAGTAACCGTGACCTGGGCCACACTCCCCAATACAAGGAATCCCAATCGATGTCGACACTAGAGGTATCTCCGGCGGACTCGCTGCCGGAACAGCCGAGCCACTCGGTAACCAACGATTTCAGCATTCAGGTAGCAACCGTCAACGGCAGCGGCAGCCAGACCGCCAACTCCGTCCTGCTGCGGGCCATCTTCCAGATGGGTATCCCGGTTTCCGGGAAGAACATGTTCCCATCGAACATCGCCGGATTGCCCACCTGGTTCACCATCCGCGTCAGCAAGCACGGGTACATCGGACGCCGCAAGGAAATCGATTTCCTGGTGGCCATGAACCCCGAAACCGCGCGCGAGGATGTCATGAAGCTGGATAGCGGCGCCGCCGTTGTCTACGACGCGCCGTTGAAGCTCAACGAACTGCGCAGCGATGTGTACTTCTTCCCCGTGCCGTTCGATAAGCTGGTGGCGCCGGTGTGCCCCGACGCCAAATTGCGGAAACTGGTCCGCAACATGATCTACGACGGCGTGGTCGCCAAACTGCTCTCCATCGAAATGGCAGAGATCCGCCAGGCGCTGGTCAAACAGTTCGGCAAGAAGAAGGCCAAGGCCGCCGAGCTGAACTGGGGCGCCTGCCAGGCCGGTTTCGAGTACGCCACCAATACCTTCACCGAGCCGCTCCGCTTCCAGGTGGAGCGGATGAACGAGACCGCCGGCAAGATCATCATCGACGGCAACGCGGCTTGCGCGCTGGGCGCCATGTTCGCCGGCTGCACGGTGGTGACCTGGTATCCGATTACGCCTTCGTCGTCGCTGGTCGAAACCATGATCGGCTACATGAAGCGCTTTCGCATCGACCCCGAAACCGGCAAGGCCACCTTTGCCATCGTGCAGGCCGAAGACGAACTGGCCTCCATCGGCATGGCGCTGGGCGCCGGATGGGCCGGGGCGCGTTCCATGACCGCCACCGCCGGACCCGGAATCTCGCTGATGAGCGAATTCATCGGCCTTGGCTACTACGCCGAGCTTCCCGCCGTCGTCTTCAACGTGGAGCGCGTCGGACCTTCCACCGGATTGCCTACGCGCACGGCGCAGAGCGACCTGATTAGCACCGCGCTGCTATCCCACGGCGATACCAAGCACCCCATGTACTTCCCCGCATCGCCCCAAGAGTGCTTCTCGATGTCGATCGACGCCTTCGACTTCGCCGAGAAGTTCCAGACCCCGGTGTTCGTCATGACCGACCTCGATCTCGGCATGAACAACTGGACCTCGGACGCCTTCGCCTATCCCGAAAAGCCCATCAACCGCGGCAAAGTGCTGTCCGCCGAAGATCTGGAGAAGCTCGGCGGCTTCGCGCGTTACCGGGACGTGGATGGCGACGGGGTCGGCTACCGCACCCTGCCCGGCACCAACCATCCGGCCGCGTCCTACTTCACGCGCGGCAGCGGCCACAACGATAAGGCCCAATACACCGAACGCGAAGACGATTACATCGACAATATGGATCGCCTGGCGCACAAGTTCGAAGTCATGCGCCAGTTCGTCCCCGAGCCGGTGATTCAGGAAGCCGAGGGCGCCCGGATCGGCTTCATCGCCATCGGCACCTCCGACTACGCGGTGCGCGAAAGCTGCGATCAACTGCGCGACGAATACCAGATCGCCGCCAGCTATATGCGCCTCAAGGCGTATCCGTTCACTTCTCACATGCTGGACTTTATCCGCCGCCACGACCGGGTGTACGTGGTGGACCAGAACCGCGATGCCCAACTGCTCGGCCTCATGCGCCTGGAGCTGGACGCCGAACTGATCGCCAAACTGCGCAGCGTGCGCTACTACGGCGGCTTGCCGCTGGATGCGCGCACCGTCACCGACGAAATCGTCAAACAGGAGGGCAAGTAAATGAGCACCACCACAACGCCTCCCCCCGCCAAGAAGGTCAACCACATTGGGCTGGAGGTCATCAACTATAAGGGCAGCAAGACCACCTTGTGCGCGGGGTGCGGCCACAACTCAATTTCCGAGCGCATTATTGAAGCTTTCTACGATCTCGGGGTTGAACCGTGGACCGTCGCCAAGTTCAGCGGCATCGGCTGCTCGTCGAAGTCGCCGGCCTACTTCCTGGGGCTCTCCCACGGCTTCAACGGCGTCCACGGACGCATGCCGGCCATCGCCACCGGAGCGCTGCTCGCCAACAGCACGCTCGTGGGGATCGGGCTGAGCGGTGATGGCGATACCGCGTCGATCGGACTCGGCCAGTTCATGCACCTCGTGCGCCGCAACATGCCGCTCATCTACATCATTGAAGATAATGGTGTTTACGGCCTGACCAAGGGCCAGTTCTCAGCCACCGCGAACATCGGTTCCACGCTCAAGACCGGCACCGTCAACGATCTGCCGCCCTTCGATTGCTGCGCCCTGGCCCTCAAATGGGGCGCCACCTTCGTCGCCCGCTCCTTCAGCGGCGACAAGAAGCAGTTGCAGGCCATCCTGAAAACCGCGATCGCGCACAGGGGACTGTCGGTCATCGACGTCATCTCGCCCTGTGTCACGTTCAACGACCATCAGGGCTCCACCAAGAGCTACGGTTACATGAAGGAACACGAAACCGTGTTACACGAGTTAGATTTCGTACCGTACTTCCAGGAGATTGCCGTGGATATCCCCGAGGGGGAAGTCGTAGATGTCGAGATGCACGACGGCTCCCACCTGCGCATCCGCAAACTCGACCGCGACTACGACCCCACCAACCGGCTGGCTGCTGGAGCCGTCCTCGAAGAAGCCGAAGCCAAGGGCGAAGTCCTTACAGGTGTTCTATATGTGAACCCTTCGAAACCGACTTTCAT
>JADGNT010000153.1 GCA_017883345.1 Candidatus Solibacter sp.
ACACGCTCCAGCGACCGGGTTGCCCCGTAGCCCATCGGCGCGCTACTGTCGATCTCGCTGCGCTCGCTCTTACAACTGGCGCTGTCGTCGTCTGGGGTCAGCCTTTTTTTTTAACCGCGCGCAGCCGTCCGTCGTGAATCGCTTTGTGCAGCGTGGTGCCCGCCACACCGATCTCGCCACTCACCTCCGGTACGCTCTTGCCCTCGTCGAACAGGGCCTGTGCCCGCTGCTTCACCTCTGGTGTCAGCACGTTCGCCGAACGCCGCCGCGGCTTCCGGAAGAAACCTTCGGCCCCCTGTTGCCGATGCACCTTCATGTATCGTTTCACCGTCGCCAACGGCACTCCGAACGCCCGCACGATGTCTTGCTGCCGCACCGTCTTATTGGCGACCAGTTGGCTGGTATACATGCGGAAGGTCTTCAGATCCTTCTCGTCGTGCTGAAATACCGGCAATAGACCGTGGAAATAGACCACCTTCCCGTCCTCCTGTTGGAATGCCAAGTCCTCGGTAATGGAGGTCAGGCCCTGCGGAAAGATCGGCAACTGAAGCTGCGGCATGGCCCCAGTTTCTCCTTTAGCGCCGCACGGAGCAACCAGCCGGATCGGCAAATCCGGGTCAGGTCATTTTCCTCGCCAGCCCAAAATCCCTGGGCGGGATCGGGAGTTCGGAGACTCTACGCGGCACGCAGGAGTGCGTGCGCCACGACACCACTGCCTTACCGCTCGAACCGCAAGCAGGCGCGGCCCAGATAGATTTCGTCGCCGGGGCGCAGTTTCTCGCCGCGGCGATCGCCGGCGGGGACTTCGATGGAGCGCCCGTCGCGGAAGACGCGGGTGCCGAATTCGCTGCCGTCGTCGCACAGACGGTAGTCGCCCGCGTCCAGCCGGATGTGCGCGTGCTTGCGGCTCACCGTGGCGTTGGCCTCGTCGGCGCCTTCTTCGAAGACCACATCGTTGCGCCGCACCATGCGATGGTCGGCATCGGTCAATTCAGGCATACGGCCGATGTTGGTCCGGGCCCTTTCTAGCCGGTACTCGGGGCTCGCGGTCTTGCCTTTGACCAGGATCACGCGCCCGGTTGCGGCGGCGGGGGCTGCTGCCTGAGCCGCAGCCTGAGCCGCGGCCTGGGTTCTCGCCGGTTCCGCCGAATACGCAATCTCAAACGCGCGCAGTCCGGCTTCGGCGGTGCGCACTTCCACCGAAAACCCGCGCGGCAGCTCGCACTGGCTGCCCTCCAACCCAGCGCGGATGTCCTCGCCCAGACGCTCGCCGAAGGCGGCTTGCAGGATGGTGCGGCGCTCGGCTTCGGCGGATACCAGGGTCACCACCACGCGCGCGAACGGGAACACGCGGCGTCCGCGAGCGACAATCTGGACCTTGCTTTCCACCTTCGCCAGAATCGCGCGGTGCAGCAGCAGCAACTCGTTGGAATCGGCCGGGCCGAACATGCGCTCCGTCCAGCGATGGAAACCGCGCTCGATGGTTTTTTCGATTTCCGAAAAAAGGCTCATGGTTGAAGTCCCGTCTGGATCAGCCCCATTTTGACGGCCGCGTTGACGATCTCCGCCCCGGCCGGCGCGGCCGCCGTACCGCCGTACACTCCATTCTCCACCAGGACGGAGTACGCGATCTTGCGCCCCGCCCCGCCGTACGGCGCGAAGCCGATGAACCAGGCGTGCGACGGCGCGCCGGCCAGTTCCGCGGTGCCGGTCTTGCCGGCGACGGCGACGCTCGCCGCGCCGCGCCGCCCGGTGCCGCTTGTCACCACTTCCCGCATGAAGCGGCCCAGCGTGGCGGCCGCATCGGCGGGCAGGATGACGGCGGGCGGCGCCACGCGAACGTTATTCTCGTCGGCCAGCCAGCGGCCTTGCGGCATGGCGCCGTTATTGGCAATGGTGGCGGCCACGCGCGCCATCTGGAACGGCGATGCCACTACTTCGCCCTGTCCGTAGGCCGATTGCGCCAGTGCCTTCTTCAACTCCGCGGCGGTATCCGGCGATGCGGCGGCGATGCCGAGCAGCGTGGCCGTATCGTGCAGCTCGCCAGCGCCCACGTCGTAGGCGCCCAACTGCGCGAAGTAGGCGTTGCAGGAGACCACCATCCCGTGCTCCAGATCGAGCGTGCCGTGCGGCGATTTGTCCTGCACGTCGTCGCGGATGGGGCGCCTGGAACCCTTCAGGAAGTTGCCCACGCGCCCATCCGGCAAGCGCTCGCACTGGTACGTCTTGTGGGCCAGTTGCGCGTCCTTGCGTAGCGCCGCCATGGCGGTCACCACCTTGAATGTGGAGCCCGGCGGATAGAGACCGTAGCGCGCGCGATCCAGGTAGGGATTGGCCTCGTCCTGCACTGTGCCCTCGACGGGCAGGGGGAAACTGACGGCGGCCAGCAGGTCGCCCGTGGCCGGATCCATCACCACGGCCGCGCCCTTGGTCTGGCCGGACTGCTTCAACTGATTGCGCAGGATCTCGGCGACTTTGACTTCGAAGCGCGCGTCGATCGACATACGGACATCGCGCGGGCGGTCCAGCACGCGGCGCACTTCGGGATGGTTGGGCTCGCGGCGGTGGCGCAAGAGCGGCACCAGCTCGCGGTAATCGTAGCGCAGCACGCGATCCATCTTGCCGGTGGACGGATTCCTGACATCCACCAGCGTGGGCCGGTCGTCATACCCGCGCAGGCGGCGCGCCGAATCGCGCTCCACGAAGCTGGTGTTGGTGGCGCCCCAGCGGGTGCGCGTGCGCAAGTCGCCCAACAGGTCGAACATCAGCCCGCCAAAGGGATAGTGGCGGGCCTCGGCGCGCGGGCAGGCGCGGTCGATATCGATGCCGAGGGCCTGGTAATCGGCGCGATGCTGGGCCAGTTCGCTCCAGTTGCTGGTGGCCAGCGGCAGGCCGTTCCGGTCGTAGATGGTGCCCTTGGGGATGTCGCGCATGATGGACTGCAATCGCGGATTGTACTGGTAGCGGCGCCCGCCATCGGCTTGTACCACCAGCGTACCCGCGCCAATGGTGGGACCGCTGCGGAAGACTTCGATGTAGGCGGCTTTGCCCACGATCGCGGCGGCGCCGATGGCGAAGAAGACGCCGGCGACGGTGAGCGGGAGGCGGAAAGGCTCGGAAGATCGCTCGCTCACGCTCGCGGCTCTGATCGGAGCCCCGACGGGGTGCCCTCTGGGCCTGGAGGGGTTGTCTGTCCCCAGCAGGATGCCGAACATCGCAAAGTTGGCCAGCATCGCGGTGCGCCCGTAACTCAGAAACGGGGTGACCACTCCAGACAGCGGCAGTACGCCGAGCGATCCGCCGGCAATCAACAGGATCTGCAGTGCCGTAGCGGCCCCGATCCCTACGGCCAGGAAGAATTCGTAGTCGGACCGCGCGCGCAGGGCGATGCGGAAGCTCCTGTAAACCAGGAACGCGTACAGCGCGAAGACCGCCGCGATGCCCAGGAACCCCCACTGCTCGCCCAGCGCGGAGAGGATCAGGTCGGTATGCCCGGCGGGCACAAATTGCGGGTCGCCCCGGCCCATGCCGGTGCCGGCGAGTCCGCCGGTGGCGTAGGCCCACAGCGAATGTGCCAACTGATCGCCGCCGTGCACCAGGTTGTCCCAGGGGGAAAGCCACATGGAGACGCGCTCGCCCACGGTGTGCGGCACGCCCAGCACGTAGCCGGCGGCGAAGCCCGCGCCCAGCAGCGTCAACCCGGCCAGCGGCACGAAGGCGCTGCCGCGCGCCACTCCGTAAAGCGTCAGAAACAGGCAGGCGAACACCAGCGCCGGGCCCATGTCCTTTTGCAGAAAGAAAAATGCCAGCGAGAGCGCCACCGAGACCAGCGCGGGCAGGGTGTACTCCACCGGCGGGATATCGATGCGCGAGGTCAGCGCGGCCAGCGTTGGGCGATTTTCCCTCGCGTGGCGGAGCACGTCCCAACACCGCGCGAAATATCCCGCCAGGAAAAACACCAGCAGCACGCGGATGATCTCCACCGGCTGGAAGCCCAACAGGTTCACCTTGGCGTCACTCGTGCCGGGGCCGGACCCGAACAGCACCAGCGCCACGCTTAACCCGAAGCTGGCCAGCAGCGGCACAAAGCTCAACTTACCGGTGAGCCGTTGGTAGTTGAACCCGCTGAACACGGCCAGCAGCACCACGCCGCCCGCCGCGCCCTGCGCGAAATCCACGAACAGCAGGTTGTCGCGCACCGGATCGCGCAGGCTCACCATGAGGATCAGCCCGATGCCGCTGAGCGCCAGTAGCGCCGGCAGAAACATCTGGTCGCCCTGGAAACCGCGCAGGCTCCAGAACACGTGCACCAGCCAGAACGCGCCGAAGAAGATGCCGCACCACAAATAGAAGGCGCGCTGGAACTGCGCCGGACGCCGCACCACCACGAGCGGCTTCAACTGGCGGAATTGCTCGCTGGTCAGCAGTTTCTTGTGCGCGATGCCGCCGACGTTCGGGAGGGTACCTGAGCCGTAGTAGATGTCGCGCGCCGCCGCGTCGCGCTCGCCGCTCTTGGGGAAGAACGGGGTGAGCGCCGGGAGCAACTCCTCGCGCGCGCCCAGCTCGTTCAGATTGAGCAGGCGCTTGGCGGAGAGGCCGGCCTCCACCTCGCCGAGCCCTTCCGATTTGGCCTTGTGCACCTGGTAGAGTCCGGCCGCCACCAGCAGGCTCGCCACCACGGTGAGCAGGAACTCGCGGCCGCGCCAGGCCGCGCGTTGTCCCGGTAGGTCCCGTGCGGACGCGCGCTCCACGGATCTGCTGCGGGTGACGGCCATATCAGTGGGGGCCGATCTGGGGGTCGCTCTCGATCTGGTGCAGCCGGAAATTCACGCTCTCCAGGCTGAGCCGCACGCGCACCAGGTTGACGATTGCCTTGCCCCACGGCGAGATGCCTTGATACAGCTCTTCGGCGCGCTTGTAATCGTCGGCGGCGCGCTGGATCTGGTCCTTCTCCGGCGGCAGCCCGCGCACGTTGCGCGAATCCCACCAGAGGCGGTCGCCGCGATCGCGATAGCCATCGGCCAGCAGCAATTTCTCGCGATTGCCCAACGCGTAGCCGCGCATCCGCGCCTGTTGCAGGGCCTCGTAACCTTTGTCGATATCCTTCAGGCCGTAGACATAGACGCGCGCCAGGCCGAGTTCGGGATCGGGCGATTTGGGCAGCAGCTTTTGCGCCTCATCGAACTTCTCCACGGCGACACTCAGCTCCTGCGCGCTGCGATGGCTGGTGCCGTTGATGCGCGCCAGATGGCCTTCGCACAGGCGGAGTTTGCCGCGGACACTATCCTCGGGGTCCACCGCCAGCGCCCGCGCCGCCATGGTGCGCGCGCGTTCCCATTCCTTCTCATAGATCAACTGGGATTCGTTGTTGCGGTAGGTATCGATCACGTGGTCCGTCGCCGCGACAAACTTCTGCTTCACCACTTTTCGCGGTCCGTGCAAAAGGAAAGACGAAGCACTGCCCCTGGAAAGTTCCGTCCATCTGGCCCAGATCTGGTCGAGGTCGGTAAGCTGTTCGGCTTCAATCTCGCGCGCCAGTTGTTGGCCGTGCTGATAGAACAGATAGTTCGAGGTCAGGATCCATCCGCCATACAGGACGCCGGCGAGCATCAGAAACAGCAGGACCCGCATGATGCCACCGTAGGCCGAGGGGACAGACCAGTGCCCAGGGGCCGCCCACCCAAGCCGCGATTTTTGCGGCAAGGGGGGGGTGCCCTCTGGGCCCCAGACTGTCCCCGGGTTTGCGCCAGGGAGTGCCGTGCGCCGCGTCTCGTCTCCCGCCGCATCTTCGCCCGGGACCGCGGTGCGCCGCGTCTCGTCCCCCGCCGCATCTCCGCGCGGGCGGAAAGTTCGCCGCGTGGCGTCCAGATCTTCGCTCACCGCGGCCACCGGAGTCCCGCCCTGGAACGCCTCCAGGTCGGCGCCGAACTCGCGGGCGGATGGGTAGCGCAGTTCCGGGTTCGGCGCCATCGACTTGATGAGGACGCGGCGCAGCGGCTCGGGGCAGGGATCGGGCGCCGGGGGCGGCGCGATCCGCGAGCGGATCATGCGCTCCAGCCGCTCGGTATTGTCGGCGTGGTAGGGTTGCAAGCCGGTGACCATCTCGTAGAGCATGACAGCCAGCGACCACAAGTCCGAGCCCACATTGACTTCGCCGAGATCGAGCCGCTCCGGCGAAGCGTAGGGCACGCTGCCGAATTCGTTGCGCGTCAGGCGGCGCGACATCGAAAGCGCCTTGGCGATGCCAAAATCCAGCACACGCACCTCGCCGCGCGCATCGATGCGTATGTTCTTGGGCTTGATGTCGCCGTGCACCACGCCGCGGAATTCCTTGCCGCCGATCGCGATTTCGAGATTGTGCGCGTTGTCCAGGGTCTTGGCGACGGCGATGGCAACATCGGTGGCGAACCCGACGGCGAGCGGCCCGCGGCGCATCAACTCCGCCAGATCCTGCCCGTCGATGTACTCCATGGCGACAAAGAAGAAACCGTCGGCGTCGCCCGAGCCGTAGACGCGCACCACGCGCGGGTCGATGGCGGCCAGGTGCGCCTGCAATTCGGCGCCGCGGCGTTCGGCTTCAATGGCGGCGATGGTATCGGCGTCGGTGGCGTGCTCGATCAGCTTGAGCGCCACGGTGCCGCCGTTCTCGGTGTCCTGTGCGAGGTATACGTCGGCCATTCCGCCGCGTCCCAGCTTGCGGACGATCTCATACTTGCCGATTTTGCGGCTGGCCGGGGCGATCATCGGTGGGCCTCACCGGTGCGGCGGCGAAGCAAGCGCTCCCTTACGGTCGCGGCTCGGATAGGAAGTCGCGCAGTGCCAGCGAGGCCATCCGAGCCGCGACCGTGAGGGAGCGATCTTACACCGCGCGCCATCATTGCTTCGCCTCTCCCGCCTGCCGGGCCTCGCGCGCGGCGGCCCGGCTCGGCCGCGCCGGGGCGCGAACCGGCCCCAGGAAGAAGTTGAGCTCTTTGACGGTGTCCGTGGCGGCCGGTTCCAGCACGTTGCGGTCGAAAACATTGCCGAGCAGCGATGGTTTGGCGCCATCCCGCGCGGCCACTCCCGCGCCTTTATTCGCCTGGATCAAATTGTGCGAGAGCCACGGCGCCGACGCACCGAGGATGAGCACGCCTTCGGCCAGGCAATCGCGGATCGCATTGGCGCGCAGCACGGGGCTCGTGCTGCCGCGAATCTCGATGCCAATTCCGGCGCCCTTCACCTCCACATCGTCGATCTCCACCACGGAATCGCGCAGCAGAATGCCTACCGAAAGCGGCATCTCCGGGTCGGCCAGAATGCGGAAGCCGCTCAGGCGCGCCCCCTTGACGCCTTCGGCGATCACGGCGGGTCCGTTGCTCATCGGCGCGGCGCGCAGTTTGGGCTCGCGGGGAACGCGCGCGCGCAAGGTCACGCCGTCCTTGAGGCGCACCTGCTCTCGATACTCGCCCTCGGGGACTTCCACGCTGTCGCCGGCGCGGGCTCCGGCCATGGCGGCGGCGATGGTGGTGGTCACCGCGATCACGCGCGGCGCCATCACCACCGGCGCGGGCTGCCACATGGTCCGCGTCAGCCAGCCCAGGGCTGCCGCCGCCACGAACCCAGCCGCGAACAGCAGCGCGCGCGAGATCCATGGGCTGCGCGCAGCCACCGCCGCAGGGACCGCCGTCGCGGTGAACTGTTCGCCTTCAACCACCAGCACGGTAACGTTGTCCTTGCCTCCGGCGCGATTGGCCGCCGCGATCAGTTCGCGCACTGTGCCCTCCGGATTGCCGGCATGGCGCTCCACGGCGGCGCGTATGTCCGCCGCAGGGACCTGATCGCTCAGGCCATCGCTGCACAACAGCAGCGCGCATTCCGAATCGAACGGAAAGCTCTGCACTTCGATGAAATCCGCGTCGTCCGGAGTATGCTCCTCGCTGCCCACATCGCGGAAGACCTCGTTGCGGCGCGGGTGGCGCATGGCGTCCGCCTCGCTCAGTTCGCGATTGTCCTCGCGCTCGCCCACCGGAGAATGATCGTGCGTGATCTTGTGGATTTCGCCGCGGCGCACCTGGTAGAGCCGCGAATCGCCCACGTGTCCCACCACCGCCGCGCCGTTCTCCAGCAGGACCAGCGTCAGCACGCACGCCATGCCGGTGAATTCCGGGTTGGCGCGCGCCGCGCGCAGAATTTCGTTGTTGGCCATGGTGATGGCCTCGCGGACGCGCTGTTCCACGGTGCCGGTCTGCCGTTCCAGGCGCGCGCGCACCCGCTGCACGGCGATTTCCGCCGCCTTCTCGCCCGCGGCCTGCCCGCCGATGCCGTCCACCACCAGGAAAATGCCGCGCTCCGCGTCGATATGGAACGCGTCCTCGTTGTTGCTCCGCACCCGGCCGGGGTCGCTCGCCCCCGCGCTCCTGACGTTCGTCTTAACCATTCGATGTACTTCGGAACTCCAGGAACACCACGCCCGCCAGGCCAATGCGCGCGCTCGCAGGCACCGGCGCCTCCAGGTTGCGGTCGCGCTTTTCGCCGCCTTCCACTTCGATGCTGGAGGGCGCCTTCGCGCCGTCGATCGTCGTGCCCAACTGGCTCAGGTCCTTGAGGAAAAATTGCCCGCTCGCCGGGTCGCGGCGCAGGCGGAAGTGTTCGCGCGACACGTCGGGCAGCGTTTCCAGCTTGATGTCGGTCCAGTAATCGCGCCCCCCGCGGCCGACCACGATTTCGTCCTTGGTCATGCGGTAGGTCTTGCGGCCGGTGCTGTCTTCGTACTCGATCACCGCGAACGCACCGGCGTCCGCCGCTGGCGCGGCTGGCGCGGCCGGCGCCGCATCGTAGCTCTGTTTGGTGGACTCCACGCCACTCAAGCGGCGCGTGGCGATGCGCTTGGTCATGGATCCCGACCCGAGTTCGTCCTTGGCGGGCAGGGCGAGCTCCGAGGAGATGGCGATATCGCCCGGCTCCACGTCTTCGTCGGTGTTTTCCAGGATGCGAATCTGCCAGCCGCCCTCCGGCGCCACGATCTTCGCGCTCGCGCGCCGCGCCAGTTTCAGGCGCTCGCCGAGCGAGGC
>JADGNT010000154.1 GCA_017883345.1 Candidatus Solibacter sp.
TGGAATACCTGTGTGGCACCGGGACCGCGACTTCAGCGCGATCGCCCGGTACACCGGCCTGGAAACGGTGCAATCGGCATAGGGCGATGCGGTCCAGCAAAACTGTTGACTTTGGAAGACCTGACGACGCTTCCCACAACGTCTCTTGGGGCCACTCTCCGAGTGTCCGACCATACGCCCAGAGTCCCGCCCAAGTTCTAAACGTAGCGCGTGGCACCCACATGCACTGGGACCATGCCGACGGGGGGCGGGGCTTAGGCGAAAGCTGCACGATTATTTATCGTTCACAATCGATTAGGCCCAGAACCCTCCGGGGCTCAGCCACGTCTCTCAGGATGTAAGGGAAAAAGGAGACCTTCGGTTATGCTCCAAAAATTCGCATCGACCGCGTTTGTGATTGGCACGCTGCTGACGGCATCGATACCGGCGGTCGGCTTGGCGCAGAATCACGGCGGTAGGTCTGGAGGCGGGCGCAGTAGTCCCTCCAGAGGATCGGCGGGAAGCAACCGTGGTCAGAGTTTTGCCGGTGGTAGCCGCGATTACGCCCCGCGCGGTTCTTCCGGCGGAAGCCGTTACGCCGGAGGACAGAGCTTTGCGAGCCCCCGCGGATACGACGGACGGCGCGGATACTCGGGAGGCCCGAGCTACTATGGTGGCGGCTACGTGGCTCCACGTTCGTACGGGCGGCCCGTCTATCGCGGATTTTACGGTGGAGGCGTTTATCTGGGTTATGGCTCTCCTTATGGATACGCTTATGATCCCGGCTACGTCTACAGCCCCGGCAATGCCTACGATCCAGGTTATTCTTACGGACCGGCCCCCGCGCCGCAGGCCTGCGCCGACAGCTCATACGATCAGTATGGTACCTGGGTCCCTGGTCCCAACTGCTATTCCGGCCAACGGCAGTATCCGCCTCCGCAACAGAACTACAATTCCAATCAACGGCAATATCCACCACCGCAGCAGAACTACGATCCCAATCAACAGCGGTATCCGCAGCCGCAGCAGAACTACGCTCCCAATCAACAGCAGTATCCGCAGCCGCAGCAGAACTACGATCCCAATCAACAGCAGTATCCGCAGCCGCAGCAGAACTACGATCCCAATCAGCCGCAACGGTACAATCGATAACCGTATCGAAGCATGCGACACACGTCCTGGCTTCTGATCGTGCTTGCCGGAACCGGTGGCGCGCAATGGCGGCGCTTTGGCGAGGGGCGACAAGCCGTCGCGTCATCTTCCTTGGCGCGCGGCACGCTCGCCGCCCACAACGCTGTGCGGGCGCGGGTGGGAATGGCTCCTCTGGCGTGGTCCGATCGGTTGGCCGCACGTTCGCAAGACTGGGCCGACACTCTCTTGGCGCGCAAGCAATTCGGCCACCGCCCGAACTCGACCTACGGCGAGAACCTGTTCGAGATCGGAGGCGCGACCGCATCAGCCGCGCAGGTGGTCAACGGGTGGGCCGCGGAATCCCGGGACTACGACTACAACTCGAACAGATGTCGCGGCGTTTGCGGGCACTACACACAAATCGTCTGGGGTGCCACCAAAGAAGTGGGCTGCGCAGTGGCGCGAGGCAGAGGACGCGAGGTTTGGGTTTGCGACTACGATCCGCCAGGCAACTGGGTCGGCAAGCGGCCCTATTAAGTCGTCCTCGCCCAGTCCCAAGCGATGTTCCCCACCGCATCTTCGGAGCGTATCTGCAATTCTTTGAAGCGGGCGGGGATGGCGGCTTCCCACTCGGCGAAGTCCCTGCGCAACATCCGTACCTCGACGCCGTTTACGCGAACCCGACGCCGTGGGCGATTGCTTTGCTGCGCAGCACCGATCCCGCCGTGCGTCCGCCGTCCGTGCCACGCGGAGCGGCTCACATCTAACGCCAGCCGTTGCCGATCCTGGATCACGGCCCACTCGGAAAGTGGGCTTCTAGCGCGGAGGTCCCCAAGTCGCGTTGGGTTCCTCTGGGGTTACCCGGACGTGGAGCGCGTCTCAATCTCGTCGAACGCCGTTTGTGGCGCACAGTTGGCTTCGGGTAGAACAATTGGATTGCAGCAGGTTCAACATAATAGCGTCCCGTTTCAGGGTCGGGCGCGGTCTGTCCTCAGTCTGCCCCTGTAAGCGGTTCAAGCCCGCGCACTATTGCTTTGGCTCGTACAGGACAACCGATCCGGAAGGTTCGATAACAATTGCGAACTGGCGGAGAATATCCATGCCCAACAAGACCTGCTCGAAATCCACGGCGAGAACCCTAACGGACCGAAGGAGAAGGCGTTCCAGGGCCAAATCCAGCATCACTACTGGCACTGAGCCAGTTCCGCCCCAACGGCGAACCCTTCCTCGTCCCCCCATGTGTTCTGCCTGATGAGCCCGAGACCCCGTCTCCCCAGACGCCTCGGCCCCCGCGTCCCGAACGTATATAATTGGGTTACGTCCAAGGAGTCCGATTCCCATGCAGTCTCGCCGTAATTTCATCGGCCGCGTCGCTACCGGTCTCGCCGGCACGTTGGCCGCCAGCAATGCCCTCGGCGCGAACCAGCGTATCCGCCTCGGCATCATCGGTCCCGGCGCCCGCGGCAGCGAAATCCTCCAACAGGCGCTCGCTTGCGAGAACGTCGAATGCATCGGCGCCGCCGACGTCTATACGCGCCGTCTGGAAGACGTCAAAAAGATCGCCCCCAACGCCAAGACCTACCTCGACTATCGCCGCCTGCTCGACGACCACGATATCGACGCGGTCCTCATCGCCACCCCGCAGCATCTCCACGCGGAGCACTTCACCGCCGCCATCGCCAGTGGCAAGCACGTCTACCAGGAAAAGACCATGGCGTTCACCGTCGACCACGCCAAACGCATGCGCGCCGCTTTCTTGAAGGACGCCGGCAAGCATACCGTCCAAATCGGCCATCAGTGGACCTCCACCGGCGCCATTCCCGACGCCATCAACTTCAATACGCCGGAACTCATGGGCAAGATCACCGCCATCCACGCCCACATGTACCGCAATACCCCTCACGGCAAACCCCAGTGGTCGCGCCCCGTCTATCCCGACATGACGCCCGAAAACATCATCTGGAAGAGCTTCCTCGGCGACTCCAAACCGGTCGATTTCGACGCCAACCGCTACATCAACTGGCGCTTCTTCTGGGACTACTCCGGCGGCAACGTCTACGAGAACATGTGCCACCAGCTTTCCGTCTGGTACAAGGTATTGGATCTCAAGATTCCCCGCGCCGTCACCATGGTCGGCGGCATCTACCTCTGGAAGGACGGCCGCGAAGTGCCCGATACCATGAACGTCAGCATGGAGCATGAAGAGGAGCTGCTCTACACCTGGGACTCCGGCTTCGGCAACGATCAACTCCGCGTCACCGAAGACGTCCTCGGCGATAACGGCACCATCTCCCACACCCCGCAGACCCTCAAGTATTACCCCCAAAAGGTCAACCGCAAAGACGGCAATGACATGACCGGTGTCACGCGCAGCGATCCCAAGGCGCACATGCAGAACTTCGTCGATTCCATCCGCGGCGCCGCGCAGCCCAACTGCCCGTTTGAAATCGGCTTCCGCATCTCCATCGCCTGCCGCATGGCGGTGGAAAGCTACCGCCAGAAGCGCACCGTCCGCTGGGATCCCGCGAAGGAAGAGATCGGCTGATTTTGCGAACATAAAGGGCGCCGCCGTGGATTTCGAGTACACCCCGGAACAGATCCAACTGCGCAAAGCGGTTCGGGAATTCGCCGAAGCCGAGATTGCGCCTTTCGTCTCCCAGTGGGACGAGGCGCAGACCTTCCCGCTCGAAGTCATCCGCAAACTCGGCCGGCTCGGCTACATGGGCGCCATCTTCCCGGAAGAACTCGGCGGCAGCGGGCTGGGATACATCGAATACTCCATCATTATTGAAGAACTCTCGCGCGTCGATGGATCGGTCGGCATCATCGTCGCCGCCCATACGTCGCTCTGTGGAAACCACATTTATAAAATGGGCAACCAGGAACAGCGGCAGCGCTATCTTCCCAAACTGGCCACCGGCGAATGGCTGGGCTGCTGGTCCCTCACCGAGCCCGAGGCCGGCAGCGACGCCGCCGGCACCCGCACCCACGCCGAACTCGAAGGCGGCATGTGGGTACTCAACGGGTCGAAGACGTTCACCACCAACGCCCACTTCGCCGATCTCTGCGTGGCCATGGCGGTCACCGATCGCGCCGCCGCGCAGCACGGCATCTCCGCCTTCGCCATCGAAAAAGGCAACCCCGGCTTCCGCTGCGGCAAGAAGGAGAACAAGCTCGGCCTGCGCGCCAGCGCCACCGGCGAGGTCATCTTCGAAAACTGCCGTCTCTCTCCCGAACAGCTCATCGGCAAATTGAACGACGGTTTCGTGGCCAGCCTCAAAGTGCTCGATGGCGGCCGCATCTCTATCGCCGCGCTCTCCATCGGCATGGCCCAGGGCGCATACGACGCCGCCCTCAAGTATTCCAAACTGCGCAAACAGTTCGGCCGCCCGATTTCCGAGTTTCAGGCCATCCAGCACAAGCTCGTCGATATGGCGGTGGATATCGATGCCGCCCGCCTGCTCAACTATCGCGCCGCCTGGATGCTCGACCGCGGCCTGCGCGTCACCCGCGAATCCGCCATGGCCAAGCTCTTCGCTTCCGAGGCCGCCGTCCGCATCGCCGGCGAGGCCGTGCAAATCCACGGCGGCTACGGCTTCATCAAGGACTACCCCGTCGAGAAGTTCTACCGCGACGTCAAACTCTGCACCATCGGCGAAGGCACCAGCGAGATCCAGCGCCTGGTGATCGCACGGCAATTACTCAAGTCCTAATGTCCTATCACGCCGAATTCTCGACCAAGTGGGACAGGCCTCCTGGCCTGTCTGGACGCTTGGCAAGCTGATGACCCAACTGGCGCGAAAAATCCGCGAAGGGGACACGCGCGCGTTGTCGCGTCTGGCCACCGGAGTCGAAAACCGCGATCCCCAAGCCCTCGAAACCCTGCGTGAACTCGCCCCTGCAACCGGCCACGCCCGCATCGTCGGCATCACTGGCCCGCCCGGCGCCGGCAAGAGCACCCTGGTGGACGCGCTGGCATTGGAGTTGCGCAAGCAGGGCAAGACCATCGCCATCCTCGCCGTCGACCCCACCAGCCGCATTTCCGGCGGCGCCATTCTGGGCGATCGCATCCGCATGCAGCAGCACCACGCCGACCCTGGAATCTTCATCCGTTCCATGGCCACCCGCGGCACCCTGGGCGGACTCGCCCGCGCCACCGCCGATCTCGCCCGCCTCATGGACGCCGCCGGCCGGGATTACGTCATCATCGAAACCGTCGGCGTCGGCCAGGACGAGATCGAGATCGCCTCCGTCGCCCAGGTCACCGTCGTCGTGCTCGTCCCCGGCATGGGCGACGATGTCCAGGCTATCAAAGCCGGCATCATGGAGATCGCCGATATCTTCGTCGTCAACAAGTCCGATCACCCCGGCGCCGACCGCGTGGAGTTGGAACTCCACACCGAAGGCTTCAACTGCCCCATCCTCCACACCGTGGCCACCGAAGGCAAAGGCATCCCCGAATTGGCCGCCGCCCTCGACTCCATCCCCACAGGTGGGGCAGGCGCTTCCGCCTGCCAACCCGCTCCTGACCAATCCACCGACCACCACACATCTATCGACTCCATCGGAGCCGCGACGGGGTACCCTCTGGGTCCGGAGGGTTGGCAGGCGGAAGCGCCTGCCCCACCAGTGTGTCCCCCCTCCATCGATCACCTCGGCATCGCCGTCCACGACCTTGCCGCATCCATCGCCTTCTACCAATCCCTTGGCCTCGCCGTCACCCATCGCGAAACCGTCCTTACCGAGAAGGTGGACGTCGCCATGCTGCCGGCGGGAGACTCGCGCATTGAACTGCTCGCTCCCACCGCCCCCGATTCGCCCATCGCCAGGTTCCTCGAAAAGCGCGGGCCCGGATTGCACCACATCGCCTTGCGCGTGCCGGACCTCAACGCCGCCGTCTCCCGCCTCCAAGCCAGCGGGGCGCGCCTGCTCAACGAACCGCGCACCGGCGCCGGCGGCCACACTTACGTCTTCGTCCATCCCGCCTCCACCGGAGGCGTGCTATTGGAATTGATTCAGGAGAACACCAAGTGAGAGCCATCACCAAGCCCGTGGGGCAGGCAATCTTGCCTGGGGTCCCCTCTGGGGACGCCTTTCAGGCGGCTCTCGGCGCTCGGCGGCTACATCTCATTCAGGAGAACACCCATTGAAAGCGGAAATCGGCATCATCGGCGGCAGCGGGCTCTACAGCATGCCCGGTTTTGAAGCCCAGGAAGAACTCAACATCACCACGCCCTTCGGCAGCCCGTCGGACAACTACGTCCTCGGCACGCTCGCCGGGCGCAACGTCGCGTTCCTCGCGCGCCACGGGCGCGGGCATCGGCTCTCGCCCTCGGAACTCAACTTCCGGGCCAATATTTACGGCATGAAATCGCTCGGCGTGGAGCGCATCATTTCCTTGAGCGCGGTGGGCTCGCTTAAGGAAGAGCATCGCCCGCAGGATTTCGTCCTCCCCGACCAGTTCTTCGACCGCACGCGCGGGCGCGTCTCCACCTTCTTCGGCGAAGGCCTGGTGGCGCACATCGGCTTCTCCGACCCCATCTGCCCCGAGATGAGCCGCGTGCTGGAGTCCGCCTGCCGCGCCGCCGGCGTCAATGTGAAGCCGGGCGGCACCTATCTCTGCATGGAAGGCCCGGCGTTTTCCACCAGGGCCGAATCCAACGTCTACCGCGCTTGGGGCATGGACGTCATCGGCATGACCAACCTGCAAGAGGCCAAACTGGCGCGCGAAGCCGAGATCTGCTACGTCACCGTCGCTATGGTGACGGATTACGATTGCTGGCATCCCGAACATGACGCCGTCACCGTCAACGACATCATCGCCAATCTGGTCAAGAACGCCGAAAACGCGTGCCGCGTAGTCGCCGGGGCGGTTGCCGAAATGCCCAAAGCGCGCGCTTGCAAGTGTGGCTCCGCGCTGGCCCACGCCATCCTCACCGATCGCAGCCAGGTGCCCGCTGCCACCAAACTGAAACTGGGGATTCTGATTGACAAGTATTTCGTGTGACCAGGTCGCGCGCCGAGTGCTCCGCCAGTGCATCGCCGGCCATCCGCCCTTGGAACTTCCGCGCATCCTCCTGGAGGAGCCCTGCGCCCAAGCCCTCTTTGGCATCCTGATCGAGGGCTTGGCCGATCGCTTCGAGCCCGCGCTATGCGATGCCTACGCGCGCCTGTTTTCGCGGGCCATCGAGGCTTCGTCACAGGGCGCCGGGCAGGATCCGGCCGCGCTCGTGGCGCGCTATGATCGCGTCCGCCGCCCGCGCCCCATCGCGCTCCAGCCGCGCCGCGTCTTGGTGCTCTCCCGCGTCACCCTCGGAGCGGATGTCGCGGTTACCAGCGTGCTCCTCGCTGCCGCCAAGCAGGCCTTCCCGAATGCCGCGATCGTGTTCGTCGGCCCGCGCAAGAACTTCGAGTTGTTCGCCGCCGACCCGCGCTTGAGTCATGCCGCTGTCGAGTACCGCCGCGGCAGCCTGCGCGAGCGCCTCGCCGTCTGGGACGATCTCAAAGCTCTCGCCTCCGCCCCGGACTGCCTGGTCCTCGACCCCGACTCGCGTCTTACCCAACTCGGGATGCTCCCCATCTGCGCGGAAGACCGCTACCACCTCTTCGAAAGCCGCCGCTACGGCGGCAGGAGCGACCACAACCTACCCACCCTGGCCGCCCAATGGGCGTCAGAAACCCTAGGCGTCCCCAACGCCGCACCCTACGTGGCCCCAGCACCATTGCCACTCAGTTTTCCCGAAATTGTGGGGCGGACGGGATACCCTCTGGGTCCGTCCGCGCGGGTCCCCCTGGACCCGCTTCTTACGGCGCAAGCCGGCGGGGCCGTCGCCTCCGCCCCGCCCGCCCCCTACATCGCCGTCAGCCTGGGCGTAGGCGAAAACCCCGCCAAGCGAATCTCCGATTCATTCGAAGGTGAGCTCCTCGCCCTCCTCTCCGCCCGAGCCCCTCTGGCGATCGATAAGGGCGCCGGCGGCGAAGAGGCCGCGCGCGTCGAACGCGCCGTCGCCCGTTCCGGAGCCCGCGCCACCTTCTGGGAGGGGAGTTTCGCCGGCTTCGCCCAAGTCATCGCGGGCAGCAGTCTTTACGTGGGCTACGATTCCGCCGGACAGCACGTGGCAGCCGCCTGCGGCGTGCCGCTGATCGGCATTTTCGCCGGCTTTCCCGCGCCCCGTATGTTCCACCGCTGGCGGCCTTCCGGCCCGCGCGCCACCGTAATCCGCGTGGACCAGCCCGACCCGGTCGAAATTCTCGCTCAAGTGGCTCACGCGCTGGCGGAATATCCATGAACTTCTTTTGGATTATAGTAGTACCTAAACCGTTGACGGCTGTAACGGATTGGCCTATGTTTGGCTAAGGGGATCTATGCGCCGAATTGCGAGTTTTATAATGTGCCTCACGCTGGTTGCCGGAGCATCGGCCCAGCAGAAGAAGCGTATCGCCGTGATGAACTTCGATTACTCGACCGTGCAGAGCGGAGTCGCCGCGATGTTCGGAACCAATCAGGATATCGGCAAGGGCATTGCCGACATCCTCGTCGACAAGCTGGTGAACGATGGCGTCTTCTCCGTCATCGAACGCAAACAGCTCGACAAGATCCTGGCGGAGCAGAATTTCTCCAACAGCGACCGCGCCGACCCCGCCAGCGCCGCCAAGATCGCCCGCATTCTCGGTGTCGATGCCATCGTCGTCGGCAGCATCACCCAATTCGGCCGTGACGATAAGAGTACCGCCGTCGGCGGCGGTGCGGCGTCCAACGCGCTGGGCCGCTTCGGAATCGGCGGCGTGAAAACTTCCAAATCCACCGCCGTGTGTACCGTTACCGCGCGCATGATCGACACGTCTACCGCCGAGATCCTGGCCTCTGTGCAAGGCCACGGCGAAGAGTCGCGCTCTGGCGCCGGCATCCTGGGCGCCGGCGGAA
>JADGNT010000155.1 GCA_017883345.1 Candidatus Solibacter sp.
TCGTGTTCGATTGGGATCGGAACAACCTGAAGAAGATCAAGGCGCATCGGCTCCAGGCGACAGAGGTGGAAGAGGCGCTATCCCGGGAGCCGGTCCTGGTGTACGAGCAGGACGCCGGCAGTGAGGCGCGATACGTGTACTACGGAGAGACCGGGCGGGGCCGTCTCATCGCGATGGTTGTCACCGAGCGAGGCGGCAAGATCCGAGTGATTACGGCCTACGATCTGGATGCGGGGCAGAAGCGCGACTACTGGAAGCGTCGTGCACGAGGAGAGTGATGCAATGAAGAAGCGAATCAGCCAGGTGCCGAAGTTCACGAACGAGAACCAGGAAGCGAAGTGGTGGGCAAGCCCGGAAGGGCGCGAATTTGTCAAACCGCACTCGGCGGACAACGCAACCCGGAAGCAAAAAGGTTCACCGCTTGTCGTGAAGCTGAACAAGGCAAGCAGCGTTCAGATCGCGCTGCGTTTGCCCGAACCTGACATAGCGCAAGCCCGAGAGATTGCCGATCGCAAGGGGATGGGTTACCAGACACTCCTGAAGATGCTGGTTCATGAAGGGCTGCGGCGCGAAGCGAGGCGGCAATAGGCATTCAGTCTGGGAAGCCCCCAGTCGCACCTTAAGTGAACCGCATTGGGGTTCGGCCAGCCTACTCCCGCGGCTCTCCCCGATTGTCGAAGCGGCCGCTGGCGGCCAGGGCATCGCGCAAGCGGCCCCGGTTCGGGCCGGCCTTTTCCGCCGCGGCCGTCATCGCCCCAACCGCATCTTCGAGCGCCGCGTCAACCGGCAGGCGGAAGATCCAGGGAAGGTTCACCGTCGTCAGGGCCGAGTCGGCGGAAATCGCAATCACCGGAACGAAGGCCTTCGCCGACAGTTGTTCCGCCAAATGGCTGGCATTACGGCCCACCGCGATGATGCCCACGGCATTCCCCTCGTAAAGCAGGTTCACCAACTCCGTGGACGCCTGTCCCCACGGCTTGTCCGCATCCACGGGCGCCAAGAGATAGCGCCCGCCGAGCGGTTGCAGCACGGCGCGGACCTGTGCCGCGGACGCCACCCGATCCGCGGCCGGCCCAAACACGACCAGGCGCAGCGGCCCGCTGGCCGCATCGGCCAACGGCGGGCCGGCGTAGGCCACGCCGCCTTCGCCCACCTTCGCGTAGGGTTTCTGCATGCCATACCGCCGGTACTTGATCGCGCCGTTAGAGACCGTGGCCAGATACATCGGGACGATATTCTTGGAGTTGGGGTCGAACGCCATTTCCCCGGTCACGCCCTTGTAGCTTTCCAGGCCCGCCAGCGCATCGCGGATGCGTCCGCGATTCAATCCGGCGCGGCAGACGGCGTCGAGCAGGATGTTCATGGTGTCGAAGGCCAGTGAGGCAAACACCTCCGGCTGGCGGTCGAATCGCTTGGCGAAACGCGCGCGAAAGCTGGTCCAGGCCGGGTCGTCGCGGTTCGGGTCGTAGGGGAACACCGCCTCCATGCCTTCGGCGGCAGTTCCCGCCGCATCCACCAGCCCGGCGCCGACGGTCCGGTAACTGCCGAACACCCGCTGCTTCATGCCCAGTTCCCGCATCTGTTTGAGAATTGCGGCGGCCGGCGCCTGGTCTCCCCAAATCACTACGGCTTCGGCGTTAGAATCGACGATGATGCCGAGGGAGCGCCGGAAATCGGTCGCCCCTGGAACGTATTTCTGTTCGATGGTGACCGGATGACCCAGCCGGCGGGCGGCGTCTTTGAATTTAAGGACACCGAACCGGCCGTAACGGTCGTTCACGCGCAGCAGGGCGACCCGGGACAAACCCAGATCCGTATAGATGCGTCTGGCCAGCGTGTACGACTGGACGCGGTCGTCCTGGATCGTGGTCAGATACCAGGGGATGATGGTTTCGGGAATGGTCGGGTCCGTGGAGGCGGAGTTGACGATCGGTATCTCGGCCTTGAGGCTGACCCTGAGGCCGATATGGGTGGAATCGGCGCCGAGCGACCCGAGCATGGCCCAGACTTTGTCGTCATACGCCATCTTCACAATTTCGTTGCTGGAGGCTCCCCAGAGCGCCTGGTCGTTGTGCACCATGAGCCGGAACGGCGTGCCGCCATAGCCTCCGCGCGCATTCGCCTCTTCGATGGCCAGCAGCGCGCCGTTCAGCATCATCCGGCCGAGCGCCTCATCGGGATGGTTTTCGATCGGGCCCAGGAAGCCGATCCGCACCTCTTCGACGTCTTTCGGCTTGAGGGTGACCACGTCGCGCGCCGCCCCGTTGTACTCCACCTGCTTCTGATAAAACTCGTCGTAGGGTACGGTGAATTTCCCGTAGGGGCGCAGGTCTTCGGGCGTGTTGGCATAGGGACGAAGTTCGCGGTTCTTCGGCGGGCCGGGCGGATCGCTACCGCAGGCACAACCGCCCGAACCCTGGGCTCGCAACGCCACCGCGAACGCCGCGGCCACCAGAACACGCCGGATAAACAGTCGCATCTCTACTCCTCGGTTGGGGCCACAGTGCGGAAGATGGCGATCCCTTCGATCTCCACCAGCAGCTCCGGACGGCACAGGATCGCCTGGATTCCGGTGGACGCCGGCAGCGGATCGAGCTCCTGCTCCCGATAGAAAGCGGTCCGCTCCTCGTTGAAGGCGGCATAATCGCGCTCGATATCCCGCAGGTAACAGGTGGTGCGCACCACGTCTTTCCAACTGGCTCCTTCGGATTCCAGCAAGGCCGTGATGTTGTCGAAGGTACGGCGAGTCTGGGCGCGGAAATCGCCCACGTTCAGCGTCTCCCCGTTGGCGCCAATGGAGGCGGTCCCTGAAATCAGCAGTACCACCACGTTGCCGAATCCCAGGCGCATCGCGCGGGAAAACGAACTGGGCCGATCGTAATCATAGGCTTCGTTGAGCGCCCGGGGAGCGCACACGGCTCTCTTTTCGATGGACGCGGCGCCCATCACTTCGGCCATCGCTTCTGAAATGCTTATCATTTGTTGCCTGCCTCCTTTGGCTTAATCCGAATTCCGTGGCTCAACCCGTGCGCGGTGGCCACCCAGAGATCGTCCCCTTGAAAGTCCAGCCCCAGAATGTAGTGATGCGCGGGAGCCGTGTCCACGGGAACGCGCGTGACGGCGCCCTGCGCGTCGCGGACCATCATTTCCGGCGCGTGCGAGTCCAGCGCCGGACGGTAAACCGCCCAGTTGGTACCGTCATAGTAGGCGAGGCCCTTGTCGGTGGCGAACCAGGCACGCGTGCCGTCCACGGCCTTCACTTGGTTCAGGAAATTGCTGGGGAGTCCGCTATCTTTTTCGAGGAAGTTCTTCCAGTAGCGCCCGTCGTAGCGGCTGGCGCCGAAGTAGGTGGCGACCCACAGCACGTGATCCTTCTCGGCCCAACTTACAGAGGTGGTGATTTCGTGAATCAGGCCCTGGTCTTTGAGCAGCACAATTTCGGTCTCGCCGTCGGGGTCGTTGTAGTCCTTCCATCGGCCGGTCTTCACGTCGTACTCCAGCACGCCGCCACCCCAGACCGCGTAGTAGACCTTTTCGGCGCCGGCGGCGACGGCATAGGTCCAGATCTCGTACATCGGGGTATTGCGCTCGTTGAAATGCCGCCATTGACCGGTCTTGACGTCGAGGCGGCCGCCGCCGGCAGCCGTCGCCACCCAAACCGCGTCGCCTTGCACGGCCACGCCGTAAACCACATCGTTGGGCAGACCGCTGTTGAGCTGGGTGTAATTGTCGAATCGCCCCGCCGAGAACCGGCTTAACCCGCCCATGGTGGCCGCCCAGACATCGCCGGTGCGCGGGTCCGCGTCGACGAACAACACGGCGCGATGCGCCAACCCATCTTGCGTGCCGTACACCTTCCACCGCCCGTTCTGGTACAGGGCCAGACCATTTTCCGTGGCCGCCCACACGCGGGCTCCGTCCACCTTCACCTGAAACACATGGTTGTCCGGCAATCCGTTTTCCGTGGTGAAGTTCTCCCACCGGTACCGCGGCATCTCGGGAGTGCCCGCCCATGCCCCGGCCGCGCAAAAGATCAATACCGCAATCCGTGTATTCATAAAGTCTTCAGGTATTCAATCAGGTCGTTCAATTCGTCCTTGGATAGGTCATTGGTCACGCCGTGCCGGTCGTGCGGGTTAAAGACCGTCCAGATCTCTTCCAAGGTTCGGGCGGAGCCATCGTGCAGGTAGGGCGCGCTGCTGGCGATGTTGTTCAACTGCGGCACATCGATCAGCGGCGAGCGGTCGGTCGGCTTCCCGGTCCCTACATCCACCATGCTCAGGTTGGTGTAGTGCGGACCGTTGTGGCACACGATGCACTGGTTGTTGTAGTCAATCTGCTTGCCGCTCTTGGTTAGCGTGCGCGAGAAAATGGACAGGCCCCGCTGCTGTTGCGCGGTCAGTTCGCCGTCTTTCCTACGGTACCGGTTGGGCCTCGAAGGAATCGATTTGATGAAGCTGACCAGGTCGGCCAGTTCGGCCGGCGAGTAGCTCTGGGCGCGGTAGAAATACTTCTCCGTCCGCGGACCGCATTCGGTCTCCAGATCCGGGTTGCCCCCGTTCCACTTATACGGCGCCGTGTCGGCGACTTCCTCCAGCAGGCGGTTATCGACAATGTCCACGCCGAAGCCGTCCGGTTCCAGATCCCAGGACAACCCGTCCAGCGTCCCCTCAAGGTGGCAGTTAGCGCAACCGAAGTGGCCCTGAAAGGCAAAGCGGGCGGAATAAAACAGGCGCTCCCCGCGACGCTCGGGAGTGAGTTGCGCCCCCCGGGCCAGCGAAATCGTGGAGGCCACCCGGCGCGCGGCTGTATCCACCACGGAGATGCTGTCGTCCATCCGGTTGGCCACGTAGAGCCGCTTGCCATCCGGCGAGAGCGCCAGGCCCTTGGGCGCCCGGCCCACGGGGATGCGCGCCGAAACGTAATTGGCGGAGGCCGAAAGATCGTTCGCCATGGCTCGCCGTTGTTCGGGGCTGGCCGCGCGGATGAACGCCAGCAGCTTGGGAATCTCAATCACGGTCACGCTGTCGGAGCCGGTGGTGCTGACGAAAAGTTGCTGGCCGCCGGGCGAAATCGCGAGTGCAAACGGAGGAGTGTAATAGCGGTCCAGTTCATCAATGGGGACCTGCACCACTTCGCCGATATCGGCGCCGAACACCGCGAGCGAATTCCCGAACACCCATCCGTGCTCCACGTGGGCCAGCGGAATCAGGTTTTTCGGCCGCAGTTGGGCCGCGATCAGCAGCCGGCCCTGGTCCGCCGCCGCCACGTGGAAAACACCCGCGGCGTTGACCACCCGTTGGCGCTCCACCACCATTTGCCGCCGCGTGTCGATCACCGTCACTTCCGATTCGGGCGGCGTGCGGAACGTCCCGGGCTGCGGATAGATGTGCGTGCAATAAATGCGCCGGCCATCTGGCGTTAGCGACAGGTACGCCGCCCCCTTGCCCGCCAACAGGCGCTTGGTCTCCACGCCGCGAGCCAGATCGATTACCGACACATCGTTGCCCATGCGGTTCGCCACGTAGAGGAAACGGCCTTCCGCGTCCGCCACGGCAGCGTTGGGCTCGTACCCCGCCGGCAGTTCCCGCATCACCTTCAGGGCTGGTACGCCGACTACGGAGACCGTGTCGCTCCAGGAGTTGGCGACGTACAAGAACCGGCCATCGGAGGAGAGCGAGATGCTTTTGGGGTGTTGACCCACGCGGACGCGCCGCAGCACGGAGCCAGCCACCGGATCGACTTCGATTACTTCGTTGGTCCCCTCGCATACCACGTACAAGCGGCTTCCGTTCGCCGCCATCGCCATCTCAATGGGTGACGGATAGGCGGGAACAATCGCTCCCTCACGGTCGCGGCTCCGACTGGAGCCGAGTTGTGGGGCAGGCAATCGTGCCTGCAGCCGCCTTTCAGGCGGCTCCGCCGGCTGAAAGCCGGCTGCAGCCAGAATTGGCTGCCCCACAATGATGAACAATGCCGCGGTAGCGGCCCGCATGGCTACTTCTCCTCGACGGTGATCACCCGGCCGGCGGGCACTTTGTCGAGTGTCTGCACCGTGCCACTGGGCCAGGTAACCGTCAGTTTGTCGATGACGGCGGCGTTGCCCAACCCGAAGTGCACGCGCCCGTCATCCTGCGAAAGATAGCCCGAACCGGCAACGCGCTCGCGCTGCTGCCGAACCCCGCCGGCGACTACTTCGATTTGCGCGCCGATTCCGTCCCGGTTGCTCTTCTTGCCGACCAGATGAACGCCGATCCAATGCCCGGCGGGAGCCGTCGTATTGCGCAGCAGGATGCCCGCTCCGCCCAGATTCACCAGGAACGCATCCATCTTGCCGTCGTTGTCATAGTCCGCGAAGGCGGCCCCCCGTGCCACCGATTTCACGCCCGTCTTAGCGTTGAAGAAAGGCCCGGCGGTGGCGGACGCATCCACGAACTTGCCCTTCCCGGCGTTGCGGAAGACCGAGTGTTCCTGCGGAACCATGTGAATCAATCCGCCGTGCGCGATGAAGAGGTCCAGCAGTCCGTCGTTGTCGAAGTCCTGCGCGCCGTTTCCCCAACTCACATACTGGGCGGCCAACTGGGAGATGCCCGCCCGCTCCGTAATGTCGTCAAACATGAGACCGCCCATATTCCGGTACATGCGGTTGTACTTGGAGTCGGAAACGAAGAGATCCACCTTGCCGTCGTTGTCGAAATCGGCGAACACTGGTCCCATGGCGGAAGTATTCTCGCCGTTCTGTCCGAATGCCACGCCGGCCTGCGTGGCGATCTCCCGGAAGGTCCCGTTGCGCTGGTTGTGCAGCAGAAAGTTCTCGCTCTTGTCGTTGGCGACGTAGATATCCGGATACCCATCCCGGTCGAAGTCCGCGGCCGTGACGCCCATGGCGCGCCCCTTCAGACCGCCGATTCCCGCCTTGGCGGTGGCGTCGCTGAAGGTGCCATCGCAGTTGTTGTGCAGCAGCACATTCGTTTCCGCCGGGTAGTCGAGCGGCCCGGGATAGTTGTCCGCCGGATAGTAGGCCCGATACTCCGGGTCGAATTTCACGTACCGGCCCACAAAGAGATCCACGCAGCCATCGCGGTCATAGTCCAGCCAGGCCGCTCCGATGGACCATCCCGGAATGCGCAGACCGGCCTTGGCGGTGACGTCTTCGAACGTGCCATCGCCTTTGTTGCGGTACAGGATCACGCGGCCGTACCCGGTGACCAGCAGGTCCTCGTTTCCATCGTTGTCATAGTCCGCGGCCACCGCGGCCATACTGTACAGATCCGAAGCTACCCCGGCGCTGGCCGTGACGTCCGTGAATGTGCCGTCCTTATTGTTACGGTAGAGATGGTTGTGCGGCGGCGCTTCCGGCGTCTTGCGTAACGGGTATGGGTGCATCCCCGCCGCCAGCGGCCTTCCGGAAACCACGTACAGGTCCTGGTACCCATCGTTGTTGTAGTCGAACCACACCGCGCCGGCTCCCGTGCTTTCGAGCAAAGATCCCAACTGCTCGGCGCCGAAGCTATGAGTGAACGCAATTCCGGCTTTCCGCGTCGAGTCCTCGAACCGGATCGGCCCGAAAGTCGGCTGCTCCGCGGCCGCCAGGAAGAGAATCGGGATCAGACAGCGCGTCAGCATGGCATCTCCTCAATCGACTGGTTTGGGCATGGGAACCGGTTTCTGCGTGCGCAGCAGGACTTGCGGTGAGACGTTTTCAGGCGCCCGTTCGGGGCCGGCATGACAGCCGACGCACACCCGCTGCTCTCCTTTTCGGGCCCAGAACCAGCCCTTCTCGGCCGCGATGGTCTTGCCCTCGCCGTCCAGAAGCTCGAAGCGCAGCGGCGCTTCCGAAGGCGTCTGGACATAAAAGGAGCCATCTGGCTCCACCGGAGCCTTGCCCAACACTTCCGCGCCGCCGTGGCTATTCTGGGACCAGACCCTCACTTCGGCCACGGTGTTTTTCGGAATCTGCTGCGATTTCGAAACATAGGAATTCAGACAAAGCAGATTGGCTCCCTCCCGATTACCCAGGCTCGAAGGGTGGTAAGGCGGAACCGGGCGGACGCGCACCGGCACGGGCTGGAACGCATTCGGACCCACCACCTTCACCGGTTGCGCGGTCTGCCGCGGCGCAAAGCGGCAGATCCAGTACGCTGCTTCCGCTGCCGCGCGATACGTGGCCAGCCATTCTCCCGCTTCGACCTCCGCCACCGGCCCGACGTATTGGCCTTTCGGCAACGCCAGGTCCAGTTGTCCGGCGCGCGCCGAACTGAACCGCGCCAACCCGGCGCCGGTTTGGAAGATCAGGTCTCCCGACGCCAGCTCGGCGGCCGAGTGGCGGTCCGGTCCGTGATCGCAGCGGCGCGTTTCCACACCGGAACCGTCCGCATACACCGTGTAAAGGTCACGAGCAGTCGAAGGCGCAGCGGGAAAGGCGGCTTCGAAGAGCACGCGGCCGTCGCGCATCAGGCCGTCGGGGAGGAAGTTGCCGGCCATCCAGGTCAGCCGCAGCGGATCGCCCCCTTGGAGCGGCGCGATCTCGATTTGGAACCCCCGCGGCGTCTTGCGGGCGTAGACGAACTTGCGCTCGGCGGCGTAAAACGGACGGATGCAATCGTCCGTGCCGGAAGTCAACTGACGCGGCGGGCCGCCTGCCAAGGGGACTTCCCAGATTTGCCACGGCTGCCCGGCGCGCTGTTGGCCACTCAACAGAACAGATTGGGCGTCCGGCGACAAAGCGGCATCGGCCGAAACTGCCAGCGAGGGCGCTAGCTGCCGCGAGATGCCCTGGGAAAACACCTTCACCGCGGCCCCCGCGGGAAACCGATCCCCGGCGCCGAGCATCGCCTGAACATCGTACCGCGGAGCTTCGGTATATAGGAACGCACCCGGCAACGCGGCTGCTCCTACCGGCAGACACAGAAAGAGGACTGTCAGCAAACCCACCACACCACCTGAAGGCGATTACAGAACCTGATTCCCGGTAATTATAGCCCGGTGG
>JADGNT010000156.1 GCA_017883345.1 Candidatus Solibacter sp.
CCTGGTACCGCACTTCCACGCTCACCGTCTCGCTGCCCGCCACCGCGTAGGGCACCTGCACGTTGACCTGCCCGCTCTGCGCGTAGAAGATGGGCGCCGGAGTTCCGTCGAACCGCACCTCGACGCCGCCGGCCACGCCGGGGAGCACGCCATCCGCGTCCAACGCCCCCGTCACTCCCGTATCCGGTCCGAGACCCGCGCCGAAGATGGCGGCGATCTCTCCCGGCGCCACCGCTCCCTCGCGCAGGCTGATCGCGTTGGCCACCGTGATGGCGGTCGACTGGACCACCGGGGCAGGGGCCACCGGGTCCGGCACCAGGCGGCGTATGCGGTTGTTGCCGGTATCGGCGAAATAGAGGTCGCCGGCGCCATCCAGGAACAGCCCCTGCGGGCCGTTCAGCAACGCGCCGGCGGCGGCTCCGTCATCCCCGGAAAAGCCCGCCGCGCCGCTACCGGCGATGGTGTGGATCCGGCCATCGGGCGTCACCTGGCGAATGCGATGGTTGCCGGTGTCGGCGATGAAGATGTCGCCCATGTCGTCCACCACCACGCCGCGCGGCGCATAAAGACCGGCTTCGGTGGCCACCTCTTCTTCCCAGGACCTGCCCGCGACGCCTGTGCCCGCCACCGTGGAAATCATCCCGGCCGGGTTCACCTTGCGAATGGCGTGGTTGGCGGTGTCGGCGATAAAGAGGTTGCCGGCGGAATCGGTGGCGCAGGCGCTGGGCGTATCCAACTGGGCGAAGCGCGCCGCGCCGTCATCGCCGGCGCTGCCCCGCGAGCCGTTGCCCGCCGCCGTCTGTAGCGTCCCGCCGGGGGCCAGGCGCAATACCCGGTGGTTGCTGGTATCCACTATGTACAAAGTGCCGTACAGATTGCCGCTCCGGTCCGCGCACACGGCGCGCGGAGCGCGCAATTGCGCCACCAGCGGCCCCGTGCCGTCGGGGCTGGCGCCACTCGTCCCGGTGCCCGCTACGGTGCGTATGGCGCGCGCCGGGGTAACCATCACGACGCGGTGATTATACGTGTCCGCCACCAACACGTTGCCCGAGGAATCCATGGCGACGCCCATGGGAGTGTTGAGCGCGACGCTGCCGGCGGGGCTTCCATCGGCGGCGCCCCGCGCCGCGGCTCCAGTGCCGGCCAGCGTGGTCACGGTACCGTCCCGTATCACCTGGCGGACCCGCTCGGTGCCGCTGTCGGCGATGAAGAGGTTGCCGGCGGAATCCAGGGTCGGTGCCGACGGCTGGTAGAGTTGCGCCATCGTGGCAGGTCCTCCATCGCCGACGGAATGCACATAGCCATCGCCCGCCACGGTCACGATGTTGCCCACTGGGTCCACCCGCCGCAATCGCACCCCATCGGCGATAAAGAGGTTGCCGTTGAGATCGGCCGCCAGGTCGTTCACCGAATTGAGCGCGGCACTGGCGGCGCTCCCGCCGTCGCCGGAGAAACTGGGAACCCCGGTCCCGGCGTAGCCGATCCACCTGCCGGCGGTGGTGAAGGCGCGCACCATGAAGGTGGAGTCTCCCACGTAGAGGGTCCCGGCCGGGTCCACGGCCACCGCCAACGGGTTGTACAGGGGAGTGCCCGGGTTGCGGCCGAGAACCGTGCCGATGGTGCCGTCGGCGTACAGTTTGCGGACCGCGTTGTTGCCCGAATCGGCGACATAGAGCGCCCCCGCGCGATCGAACGCCATGCCTGCCGGATAGTCGATCTGGGCGGCGGGCGCGCGGCTGCCGTCGCCACTCCACCCGGCGACCCCGGTGCCGGCGACGGTCGAAAGCTTCCCGTCAGGAGTCAATTTGCGCACGCGGTGGCCTTCGAACTCGGCGATGTACAGGTTGCCCGCGGCATCCACGGCGACGTTGCGCGGCGAGAGCAGCGAGGTATCGGTGGGAGCGGCCCCATCGGGCGACGAGGCCTTCCGTCCGGTGCCGGCAACGGTGGTGATGACACCGTCGGGACTGATGCGGCGCACGCGCTGGTTGCCGAGATCGGCCACGTAGACGTTGCCGGCGGAATCGAGAGCCAGCCCATAGGGGAAATTGAGCTGCGCATTCACCGCGCTCTTGCCATCGCCGCTGAAACCCGCTACGCCGGTACCCGCGATCGTCGTGACGGTGCCACCGGACACCTTGCGTACGCGGTGATTATCGGTATCGGAGAGGTAGAGATTGCCCAGGCGATCGATGGCGATTCCCTGGATGTTGGAGAACTGGGCCGCCAGTGCCGGTCCTCCGTCGCCGATGCGGGAGCTGCCGGCCACCGTCTCGACGTGATAGAGCACACGCCCGGCATCGGCTCCCCACGCCTGGGGGGAGCAGACGGCCAGCGGCAAGACGAACCAGTAGTACTTCATCCCTAGTCTTCGCTCAGTACGTGGAGCGAGTGACAAAAAATTCTCACCTACCGGCAAAAATTTGGCGTTTTGGCGAGACATCTATCACCAGCGAGTCGAAGAGCGTAATCAGAGATTCATACATGAAATTATTCAAAACGCTTCCGGTGGCTGTCTTCTTGTTGATTTCATGCACCTGGGCGCAGCCGGTGATCCACCTCAAAGCGGGAGCGGCGGGCGCCCGGACCGCCAAAATGTTGCCCCGGCACGGGCGCGCCACCCACTTCCTGCTGCAATTCCCCACAGAACCCGGTCCGGAGATGCGTCGTGAGCTGGAGCGGCGCGGCATGCGCGTGCTGCAATACGTGCCGGATGCGGCGCTGATGGTTGCCTCCCCGGTGACGCCCGATCTCGCAGGGCTGCCCGTGCTTTCGGCCGCCGCACTGGAGCCATCCGACAAGATCAGCCCGCTGCTGGCGGACCAGGTGACGGGCGCGCTGCTGGTGGTATTCCACACAGATGTGGATATGGTTACCGCGCGCGTAGAGGCGCGCGCGCGCGGCTTCGACGTACTGGAAAACGCTGGCGTGCTCCCCGGACATTTGGTGGTCTCGGGCGCACACAGTGCCCTCGGCACGCTGGCCGAGTGCGACGACGTGGCCTACATCATGCCCGCGTCGCCCGAACTGGCGGCGGGGATTCCGCTGGCGGGCTGCGCCGGGGCGGTAACCGAAGCCGGCCCGGTGGGCGAGTACGTGCTGGTGAGCCGCGGCTGGGCGAAGGATGCCGGCGGGAATGTGGCGCTGCACTATTTCATCCGCTCCCTGACGAACAAAATGGATCCGGCCACGGCCCGGTCGGAAATCGAACGGGCGCTCGGCGAGTGGACCCGGTACGCCAATTTCACCCTGTCGCCGGGCCAGCAGCAGGGGGCCGAACGGACGCTGGACATCCTGTTCGCCAGCGGTGGGCACGGCGACGGCTACCCGTTCGACGGCCCAGGCGGAGCGCTGGCGCATACTTTTTATCCCGCTCCGCCGAACCCCGAGGCCATCGCCGGCGATCTGCACCTGGATGCCGATGAGCCGTGGCGCAGCGGGGCCAACGTGGACCTCTACTCGGTGGCGCTGCATGAGGCCGGGCATGCGCTCGGGTTGGGGCATTCCGACCGCCCCGGAGCGGTGATGTATCCCTACTACAAACTGTCGACGGGGCTGACCGACGACGATATTGCAGGGATTCGCGCACTTTACGGAAGCAACGTAGCGCCAACGCCAACTCTGCCTCCAACTCTGCCTCCGCCTCCGACCCCGACGCCGACCCCGACACCGGCCCCGCCTCCGGCCCCAACACCGGCCCCAACACCCACGCCGGCGCCGCCGACGCCGGGAGACACCACACCGCCCTCGCTACAGATCAAGTCGCCGGGATTCACCATCACCTCGACAACCGCCGCGACCATCGCAATCAGCGGGACGGCGAGCGACAACGTCGCGGTGACGGCCGTCAGATGGACCAACTCCACGGGTGGCGCGGGAGTGGCGGCCGGAACGGCGTCCTGGTCGGCCAACATTCCTCTGCTGGTCGGTACCAATGCGATTACGGTGCGTGCCTACGATGCGGCCGGCAACTCGGCGTGGCGGGCACTCACGGTGGTGAGACGTTAAGGCCACCGGAATTTCGCCTTAGAAGCGTGTTGTTTCCAAAAACTCTGCCGATATAAAGGCTAGCACCATGAACCTATACGGAGAAGAGCTGGCATCGAACCGATTGGCGCATACGGTCTCGAAACCCGCGGCGGTCCGCGATCGCACAATCGATCCGGACTTGCCGGAAGTTCCACAGGCCGACGCGCCCCTGGCGAGCGCCCTGCCGTTCAACGGAACGGAGGGTGTCCTGTACTCGCTTGCCCGGTTAGTGGAACAAAGGGACCGTCATACGGCGCGTCATAGCGAGCGCCTGGCGTTTTCGGGTGTGGCACTGGGGGTGGCGATGCGGCTCGACAATGCCAGCCTCCTCTTGCTTTATGTGGGAGGCTACCTGCACGACATCGGTAAAGTAGGCATCCCCGATTCCGTGCTCTTCAAGCCCGGCAAACTGACTGCGGAAGAGTGGGAAATCATGCGCGCGCATCCGGTGCGCGGCGAAGAAATCTGCCACCCGCTGAAATCGTTGCGCGGGGTGCTGCCGTTGATCCGCCACCACCATGAACGATGGGATGGAACCGGCTATCCCGACGGTCTCCGCGGAACCGAAATCCCCTTACTGGCGCGCGTCCTGCAGGTGGTGGACATCTACGACGCGCTGACCCATCCGCGGCCCTATAAGCACGCCTATGCGAGCGCACACGCGTTGGAAATCCTGCAGGAAGAGACCGGCCGCGGATGGCGCGACCCGGAGATCGCGTCCCTGTTCATCCGCATTCACAAACAGATGTTGGCCAAGATCGCCGAACCGCACCCTGGGGGCGCCGGCCTGGGCATGATCGGCGATTCGCTGCGCAATCTGCAGACTCACCTGACGCAGTGACCACTGTAGCGTAGCCTTCCAGGCTGGGGTGCCCTCTGGGCCGCCCGCATTCGTGCGGGCATTCTTCCTCCGCGCCGCCGCGTTATTCCGCCCCGCAGATCGTCCGCGCCATAGAACTCTGCGCGATGTTCCGTTTGCGGCTCGCCGCTATGCGGGGCAGCTTGGTAGCACAGCAGTGCTAATGCCCGTACTTCTTTTCGCCGGCCTCGATGCGCACCGTCAACCGGTTCTCCGGCGGCGGCAGCGGGCAGGTGGCGTAGGGTGTGAACGCGCAGGGTGGGTTGTAGGCCTTATTGAAATCGAGCACAACGCGCCCGTCCGCTGGGCTGGCCGAGTACAGAAAGCGGCCCGCGCCGTAGGTTTCTTTGGCGCTGGTCTGGTCGCGGAAGATGTAGAAAAGCTCTTTGGCGCCGGCGGTTTCCAGTACTGGCCGAAGGCGATACTCGTGGCCGTGCAGACTAAATACCGCATAACCGGGGCTGTCCATGGACTCGGTCTGGCCGATCACATTGAGAATCGAAATCTTCTCCGGCGCCGCCACCCATTTCGCGGTCACCTTGTACTCTTCCCGCGCCGGGTAGGTTTCGATGCCGCGGAATTCGCGGCGGTATTGGCTGTCCGGATCCTTCAGTCGAATGCCGTATTTGTCCGATCGCTTGATGACCAACAGGCTCAGGCGGCCAACCTTGGCAACATCGAGCGAATCGGGCCACAGTTCGCGAGTGGCGCCCTCCATCTTCACCGTGACCTTGCCGTCGTGCAGTTCGAACACGCCGGCCTGGGCCGCGCCATCGGGCAGCACAATTTCATTTGCCGGATCTTTGCCGAAGGTGTTGGCTCCTTCGTGCAGCCAGAACAGGCCGGCCACCGAGAGCCATCCGCCATCGCGCTTCAAACCGTCTTCCCGCTGGCGCCGCCATTGGGCGATCTCGGTCTGATAGGCGGTAGCGGCCAACAGCGCGACACCTACCATTGCAACCCCGGCCAGCGCCGGCAATGCCATGCGCCAGGTCATGAGCCTTCTCCCGTGCCTTCGATGAGTTGTTCCAGCATGACTGCGAACTCCTCGCTTTTGCGGTCCACGCGTTGCTTGAGTTGGCTGAGATCGCGCTCCAGCGTGCGCATACGGTCGGCGAGGTGCAAACAGGCCAACACTGCGATCCGCGTGGAATCGGCGTTCGGCGCCTTGGCCGCAATCGACAACATCAGTTCATTGACGCTGGCCGCAACCTCTTCCACTTCGCGAGGATCGCCGCTAGTCAGCAGCGTGTACGGCCGGCTCAGGATGGTGACGCGGACTTGCTGTCTATCGGGAGCGCTGTTTTCCATGCGAAACTCCCCCCAAAAACCTGAAGCGCCCCGCTAGGAGGCGCTCAGTTGATCGATCTGGCCCAGCAGCTTTTCGATGCGGCTGCGCACCTGCTTGCGTTCCGCCTGCAGGGTTTTGACTTCATCCGCCAGCAGCGCCGCCGCGCGTTTGGCTTCGGCGGCCTCTTGCACGGCGGCTTCCCGCTCCTGGCGCAGGCGCGATACCAGTTGCACGGCGCGCTGTATGCGATCTTCCAGACTGCTGAGGGAATCGTTTTCCTGTTCGACCGGGCTCATTCTTTCTCCAGGGCAGCCCGGGCCGACTCCTTCACGGCAAGGGCCGATTGCGCCAGTTCCGCCAGGTTGCGGAAAGCGGCATCGTCATGCAGCGCGACTTCGGCCAGAACCTTGCGGTTCAGATCGATGCCGGCGGCCTTGAGGCCATGCACGAACTTGCTGTAGGAAATACCGGCGGCGCGGCAGGACGCATTGATCCGGACGATCCAGATTCTCCGGTAGTCGCGCTTCTTGCGCTTGCGTCCGACGTAGGCGAACTTCAGGCCGCGGTCGACGGCCTCCATGGCCGCACGGTACAGCTTGCTTTTGGTGAGGAAGTAACCCGAAGCGCGGGCTAAAACCTTCTTCCGCGACGCCCGGCGATGGGTACCACGTTTTACTCTGGGCACGTTTGTCTCCTTTTAATTTGGCTGGTCATTATTGGCGGAACCGGGCACGTGCCACGCGCACCGTCCGCACAAATCGCGCACTCCGCTAAACCCGTTGGCCTAGTAGGGAATCATGCGCTTCAGCACCGGCTGGTCGGCCTTGTCGGCAACCACGCTCTGGTGCAACTTCTTCTTGCGTTTGTGCGGCTTCGAGGTCAGAATATGACGGCCAAAGGCATGATTGCGAACCACTAAGCCCGTGCCCGTCTTCTTGAACCGCTTGGACGCACCTTTGTGAGTCTTCAGCTTCGGCATAATTATTCCCTGGATCTTTGCAGGAAAGACTAGACGATTATAGCACGGAAGAATTGCGCCGCCGTAGACCGGCGGCGGGAGATGGAATGAATGTCGTTAGGGAAGCGAGTAGAGCCGGAGTTCCGGCATCGGGAAGTCCTTCGGATTGTCGGTCGCGAGGAGCAGACCATTGCGGATCGCGACGGCCGCGACAGTGAGATCGGGCAGGGCCAGGGTGAGCCCTTTCTGACGCCATTCCCGGTAGAGTTCGCCGGCGTACTTGGCAACCTCCGGAGTCACCGGATAAAACTCCAAGCTCCCGAGAAACGCTTCCGTTCTCTCGGCCTCGTGGGGACGCATTCCCATGTGGACCTCGGTGATGTTGATCGAGCAACATGCGAGCAAAGTTCCTTCAGCGATCACTCCCTCCAGCAGCTCGCTGCGACCGTTGCGGTCGTTAATTGCGTCGATGATGACGGTGCTGTCCAGGAGGCAGGTCGTAGCCATCTATCAGGCTTCGCGGTGGTGCTCGATCTTCTCGAAGCGCTTTACGGATTCCTGGCGGATGTCCCGAACCCACTGGGCCGCTCCTTGCGCCAGTTCCGGATGGTCTTCCTGTGTCCAGGCTCCCTTTGCAGCGCGTAGCGCGTTGCGCTGGCGATTGAGCTTGATCTCCCGCTTGGCCAGATCGACCAGAAAAGCCGTGCGGTCTCCTTGGCTGACGATCTTGTCGATCTCGGCGATCACTTCCGGAGGATATGGAACCATGATTCGTTGACGTTGCATAGGCCCTACATTTCCATTGCACCACAGCGGTCTACCGGATTGCACTACCACACCGCAAGCCGAAAGGGTCAACCTGCCAAGGAACAGTGGAACAGTCTTGTGGCAGCCCGCCTCAGCCCGCTGCACGCCCCCGTCCGCCGCTTCATTTGCGGAATCTGCTCACCAGCGCCTTCAGAATCCGCTCCGTGTAGTTGCCGAAGGGGCGGTCGGTAGTCAGATAGGTCCAGGTGGCGCCGCGCTCCGTGGGGGCCGCTCCGCTCACGCGCGCGTTTTCCAGCCGGGCGGCGATCTCCGCATCCAGCCCTTCCTCCAGTTCGCGGTACATGGCATCGACGCGCGTCAGGTACTCGTGCAGCGGGTCGCGGCCGCCCCACGAGTACCAGTGCACGCCGCCGCGCAGTTCGCTAACGGCCGCCAAATAGTCGCTCCACAAATCGTCGATCGTGGTCAGTTCCACCGTGCGCTCCAGCGCGTCGATCTCCGCGGTGAGCGCCTCCTGGCGGCGTTCCTGTATGCGCTGGCGCTGGCCTTCGATCACGGCCTCGTACTTGGCCAGGAAGCGGCGGATCTCCAGGTTCTGGCCCTCCACCAGGCGCTGGATGCTTTCGGCATCGTGTGGCACGCGCTCGTCGCCGATGCCGTATTTCACCAGCAGATCGTCCTCCCGGGAGATAAAAAAGCGCGAGCGGCCGGGGTCGCCCTGACGTCCGGCGCGGCCGCGCAGTTGGTGATCGATGCGGCGGCTCTCGTGACGGTTCGTGCCGATGACGTACAGCCCGCCCAACTCCGCCACGCCCCCGCCGAGCTGGATATCCACGCCGCGGCCCGCCATGTTGGTCGAAATGGTGACCGCGCCGCGCTGCCCGGCGCGAGCCACGATCAGCGCCTCCTGCTCTTCATTGCGCGCGTTGAGCACAGAGTGAGGAATGCCGGCCAGCACGCGGCTCAGACGCTCCGACTCCTCGACGCTCGCCGTCCCCACCAGGATGGGCTGGCCGGTGGCATGCACGCTCCGGA
>JADGNT010000157.1 GCA_017883345.1 Candidatus Solibacter sp.
GTGCATGCCGTCATCATCTTCGGCATCTTCTCCACTTCCACCAGGCACATGCGGCAGGCGGCGGCCAGCGACAGTCCCTCGTAGTAGCAGAACGCCGGGATCTCGATGCCGACGGTCTTGGCGGCATCGATCACCAGAGTCTGCGGCGGGACCTGGACCGCGCGGCCGTCGATGATCAGATTGATCAGGTCAGCCATGCAACCCCTTTTTCCCTAGCACAGACCTTGTGGGGCGGACCCCCTGGTCCGCGCGGGACGCCCTCGTCCCGCTTCTTGTAGGGTGCCAGCAGGCCGACGGGGGCGTCGGCCGCGGACCAGGGGGTCCGCCCCACGATTGGGTTGTCAACGTGCCCCACATCGAGCTCCTGCGACCCATCACACGGTCACCATGCTTCCACTGTGCTCGTAGGGGCACGGTTTACCGTTCAGGTGATCTTCGAATTCCTGCCGGAACTTCTCCACGATGGAGATGGTCGGCATGGCGGCGGCATCGCCCAGCGGGCAGAACGTGCGGCCCAGCATGTTTTTAGCGATATCGCCGATCAGGTCGATATCGGTGCGTGTGCCTTGGCCGTCATGGAAGCGCATGAGAATTTTCTTCAGCCAGGTGGTGCCCTCCCGGCAGGGGATGCACCAGCCGCAGCTTTCATGGGCGTAGAAGCGCATGATGCGCAGCGCGGCTTTCACCATGCAGGTGTCTTCGTCCATGATGATGACGCCGCCCGAGCCCAGCATGGTTTTGCGCGACGCCATGGAATCGTAATCCATGGTGGCGCCCTCGACTTCCGCGGCGGTCAGCACCGGACAACTCGACCCGCCCGGGATGAACGCCTTCAATTTTTTCCCGTGGCGGATGCCGCCGCCCACTTCCTCGATCATCTGCTTCACCGGGAAGCCGAGTTTGAGTTCGTAGACGCCGGGCTTATTGATGTGCCCGGTGAGGCAGGTCATCTTGGTGCCGCCGGATTTGGGAATACCGAGCGCCGCGAACGCCGCGCCGCCATCGCGCAGGATGGCCGGGACCGCGCAGAAGGTCTCCACGTTATTCAGGATGGTAGGGCACTGGAACGCGCCCGCGACGGCGGGAAACGGCGGGCGGATGCGCGGGATGCCGCGCTTGCCTTCGAGCGATTCCAGCAGCGCCGATTCCTCGCCGCACTCGTAGGCGCCCGCGCCGGTGTGCGCGTAGAGATCGAAATCGAAACCCGTGCCCTGGATGTTCTTGCCGAGCCAGCCCTTTTCGTAGGCCTCGGCGAGGGCCTTCTCCATCACTTCGATGAGGTAGCGATACTCGCCGCGGATATAGATGTAGCCGGCGTGCGCATCCACCGACAGGCCGGCAATCAGCACGCCCTCGATCAACTGGTGGGGATCGTTTTCGATCAGCACGCGATCCTTGCAGGTGCCGGGCTCACTCTCGTCGCCGTTGACCACGATGTACTTGGGCTTGGACGAGGTGCGCGGCACGAAGCCCCACTTCATGCCGGTCGGGAAACCCGCGCCGCCGCGCCCGCGCAGATTGGAAACCTTCACCTCGGCGATGATCTCTTCGGGTTTCATCTTCGCGGCCTTGAGGAAGGCCTGGTAGCCTTCGGTGGCCAGGTAGGTATCGATGGACGCCGAATTCGGCAGGCCGAAGCGCCGCGTCAGCACCTTGGTCTCAAGCGGACTAGGTTCGTTGAAAAGCATCGGTTATGGCTTCTTCCTCAGGCCATCCAGAAGCTGGTCCAGTTTTTCGGGCGTGACGTGGTGGTGGAAATCGTAGTTTACCTGGATGGCGGGGGCCCAGGAACAGGCGCCTATGCACTCCACTTCCTCAATCGAGAACTCGCCGTCGGCGGTGACTTCCTTGTGGCCGATGCCGAGCTTCCGGCAGGCGTGTTCGTAGAGCTTGTCGCCATCGTGCAGCAGGCAACTGATGTTGGTGCAGACCTGCACGTGGTATTTCCCCAGCGGCTTGGTGTGCAGCATGGAGTAATACGACAGGACTTCGTTGACCTGCAAGGGAGTGACCCCGATGCGGGTAGCCACTTCATTCACCAATTCGCCGGTGATTTGGCCGATTTCATCCTGCGCGTAGAGCAGCATGGGGATCATCGCCGAGCGCTGGCGTCCCGGCGGATAGCTCTTCAGGAGTTTGTCAAACCTGGCTTCCAATTGCGCGGAAAATGTCATTACCTGTCCGTGTCACCTGTCCGTGTCGCCGAGAACGAAATCCATGCTGCCGATGGCCGCGATCACATCCGCGATCAGGGCGCCTTGCACCATTCTAGGCACGGCCTGGAGATTGCCGAAACTGGGCGTGCGCATGTGTACGCGGTAAGGGTTGGTGGTTCCGTCGCTCACCACGTAGTATCCGAGTTCGCCGCGCGGCGATTCAATCACCTGGTAGACCTCGCCTTCGGGTACGCGGAAGCCCTCGGTAACGATCTTGAAATGGTAAATCAGGGCCTCCATCTGGGTCTTCATTTTTTCGCGGTCGGGCAGCACGACGTGCGGCGCGTCCGCCTTCCAGGGGCCCGCGGGCATACCGTCCATGGCCTGGCGGACGATGCGCACGCTCTGCCGCATTTCTTCGAGGCGCACCAGGTAACGCGCGTAGACATCGTTTTCGGTGCGCGTGGGAATTTCGAAATCGAACTTCTCGTAGCTGGAGTAGGGCGCGTCCTTGCGGGCGTCTATCTTCAATCCGGCGGCGCGCAGCATGGGCCCGGTGACCGCCAGGTCCAGCATGTCCTCCAGCGAAATCACGCCGACGCCCTTGGTGCGGCCCATCCAGATACGGTTGGTGGTCAGCAGGTTCTCATACTCATCGATGCGGCTGGGGAAGATGTCGATGAATGTTTTGATGCGCTCGTGCCACCCGCGCGGCGGTTCCAGGGCCAATCCGCCGATGCGGAAGTAGCTGGTCATCATGCGCTGGCCGCTGAACTGTTCGAAGATCTTGAGGATCTCCTCGCGCTCGCGGAAGCAGTAGAGGAACACCGTCATGGCGCCGATATCGAGAGCGTGCGTGCCCAGCCACACCAGATGGCTGTTGAGCCGCGTGAGTTCGGTGAGCATCACGCGCATCCACTGGGCCTGCGGCGGGATCTCCAGTTGCAGCAGTTTCTCCACCGCCAGGCAGTAGCCCAGGTTCATGGAGAGCGGCGCCAGGTAATCCACGCGGTCGGTCAAGGTGACCGCCTGCTGATAGTTCTTAACTTCGAATTCCTTTTCGATGCCGGTGTGCAGAAAACCGATGTCCGGCCGGCAGGAAACGATTGTTTCGCCGTCTAATTCAAGCAACAGGCGCAGTACGCCGTGGGTGGAAGGGTGCTGCGGCCCCATGTTGAGGACCATGCGGCGCCCGCCGCTTGACGACTGTTCCTCCTCCACCTCCGGCAATACCAGCTCCGGAACGCCCGATTCGCTCATGACTAAGCCCTCGGCCCCATGATGGGGTAATCCTTGCGCAATGGATGCCCTTCCCAGTCGTCCGGCATCAGGATGCGGCGCAAATCGGGATGGTTGAGGAAGCGGACGCCGAAGAGGTCGAACACTTCGCGCTCATACCAGTTGGCGCCGCGCCAGACTCCGGTGACCGAATCGATCGCGGCGTCCGCGCCAGGCAGGCGGCACTTCAGGCGCAACCGCTCATTGCGTTCGATCGAGTGCAGGTGGTAGACGAGTTCGAAGCGCGGTTCGGCGGGGTAGCGGTCGACCGCCGTGACCGTGCTCACGCGGACGAATTTCTGATCGTACTTGAGAAATCCGCAAACGCTGGCGATCTTCGCCGGAGCGATCTCCAGGGTCAGTTCGCCGTGTGCAAACTTGCCGGCTTTGACAGCGTCGGCATCGAATGCGTCCACCGCGACGGCCGCGGCATGCTCTTTCAAATGATCGGGTAGCATGGTGCTTGTTCTACTTCCGCGCGGAGCGTCCGGTTTCGGCCCAATCGAGAGCGCCCTTCTTCCAAATATAGAAGAAGCCGGCAAGGATCAAAACCACGAAGACCAGCATCTCGAAAAAGCCGAACATTTTGAGATCGCGATAAACCACCACCCAGGGGTACAGGAAAATGGCTTCGATATCGAACAGAATGAAGAGCATGCCCACCAGGTAGAACTTCACGCTGAAGCGGTGCCGCGCATCGCCCGTGGGCACGATGCCGGATTCGTAGGGCATGTCTTTGAAGCGATTGCGCACCTTCTTGCCGAGCAGGTACGAAGCGGTCAACAGCCCCGCCGCCAGCCCCATCGCGATGAGAGCCTGGAGCAGGACAGGGAAATACAACTCAGTGTAGGAGTTAGGCATGCGTGTTTCGCGTTGGGAGAGGGCTCAAATCTGACTATAATGGTTTGAAAACAGGGGTGTCAACCAAACATGATTGAGATCACGGTCAACGGGGAGCCGCAAACTGCTCCTGAAGGGCAGACAATCCTGGGTTTATTACAGCAACTGGAACTGGACCCGGCGCGCGTGGCGGTGGAGTTGGAGCGCCGGATTGTGAAGCAACCGTACTGGCCGGAGACGGTTTTGCACACGGGTGCGGAACTCGAAATCGTTCAATTTGTGGGTGGAGGATAATAACGCTCCCTTACGGTCGCGGCTCTGATCGGAGCCGCGACCGTGAGGGAGCGCCCCTTTTCAGGCCTACGCGAAACTCCGGATGGCGCCCGCCTCGTCTTCGTGAACATCGAAGACGGTGTAGAGCTTCGTGATCTGGAGCAGATCCTTCACCCGCTTGTTGAGGTTGAGCAGCTTCAACGCACCGCCGCTGTTGGTTACCGTGGTGAATCCGGATACCAGTTCACCGATTCCGGAGCTGTCGATATAGGACACCTCGCCCAGGTTGAGCAGGATCTTCTTCTGGCCCTTGCTCACCAAATCGCGCATCGCGTCGCGCAGAACGCTGGAGCCTTCGCCCAGCGTGATGCGCCCCGCTACGTCGATCACCGTTACGTCACCCACCTGCCGAGTAGTTAATTTTACGCTCACTGAATATGCCTCCTGGCTGAAACCGCAGAATTTATTTAGACACCAAGTTCTTTACCAAAGTTACTTCGGTCCCCCCGGACTCCAGGCGCCGCATCTGGAAGTCGTCCATGAAAGACCGGATGAGAAAAATGCCCCTGCCTGAAGTGCGCAGCAGGTTTTCCGGGGCCAGCGGGTCGGGGATCGAACTGAAATCGAAGCCTTCGCCCTCATCGCCGATCCGGATGGTGAACTGCTGCCCATCGGACGCCACCGCAAAGCGGACCTTCTTATGGGCATTGTACCGGTTGCCGTGGACCACGGCATTCACAACGGACTCGCGAATCGCCATGCCGATCTTCATCAGGTCGTCTTCGTCCATACCGGCGCGCTGGGCCATACCCATCGCCAACTCTTCCGCGCTGTCGACACTTTCCAGAGTCGAGTCCAGAAACCACTCGACGGCTTCCGGTCTATGGCTGGCGTTTTCCCGCATACGTAGAACGGCCTTGATCCCAGGCCAAAGCGAATCGACAGAATAAATTACCGGAGATGCCAAAGTCAAGGCGCACCCCGGCAATGGCCGCCCTCAGTGATGGTACCAAACAACTTCGCCGCGTACGAAGGCGCTACAATCGGGGCGTGGACAAGCTGGGTGAAACCGAACTGGCGCGCGCGCTACTCGCCGGAGAGACGAATGCCTTCGAAAGGTTCGTCGAGCATTTCCGGTCCAAGGTGTTTCACTATAGCTGGCTGATGTGCGGCAGCCCGGAAGACGCCGAAGAAGTGGCCCAGGAGACGCTTCTGAAGGTGTTCGAGAGCTTCGACCAGTTGCGCGAGCCCGATCGGGTCCGCGCCTGGGTGTTCCGGATCGCCAGGAATGTGTGCCTGATGCAGCGTCGCAAGAGCGTCTTCGCGCCTGCCCACGAACTCTCGCTCGACGAATTGCCGCCCGCGGACGAAGTCCCCGATTCCGGGCGCGCTCCCGAGGGCGAACTGCTGCGCAGCGAACTGCGCGCCGTAATCGACCGCGTGATCGTCGAATTACCGCCCTCGTATCGCGCCGTGGTGCTGCTGCGCGACCTGGAGGAGTTGACCACCGAAGAGACCGCGCAGATTCTCGATTTGGGCATCGACGTGGTCAAGACCCGCCTCCACCGCGGGCGGGCGGCGATGCGCCAAAAGCTGGATTGCTACCTCAATAATCGCTGCCTGGAAGACCAGCCCAGCCCCAATCCGGCGCCTCTGACGGCGGCGGAGCGGCACGACCTATATGCAACCTGGGAAAAGCGCGTCGCTGTTGCTTAACTTCGTTACTTGACTTCGTGACTTGAGTCACAGCACCGGATTTTTCGACAGGTTAGTCTTAAATCAGAGGTAGAAAGACATGGCCCCCGTTGTGGCCCAGCCGCCGGTACCGATCCGCAAGAAGCTGGTCCGGCGCGCCGGACCGGACCGCTCGCAAACCCTACGGCGCGCGGTGCAACTGGCGTTTTTCGCGCTGAATGCGTGGATCGGCATCGAGTTCTACCTGTTTGTCCGCTACTACGAGACCGGCGGGCGCAGCGTATGGGCCGGACGGCCCCCGGGAGTCGAGGGCTGGCTGCCGATCGCCTCGCTGATGAACCTGAAGGTGCTTTTGGCCAGTGGACAAATGCCGCGTCTGCACCCCGCCGGGATGTTCCTGCTGATCGCTTTCCTCGCCGCCTCGTGGATCTTTCGCAAGAGCTTCTGCGGCTGGCTGTGCCCGGTGGGAACTGCCTCGGAGTACCTGTGGCGGCTGGGACGCCAGACCTTTGGCCGTAATTTCCGCCTGCCGCGCAAGCTGGACGTGGGGTTGCGCAGCCTGAAGTACCTGCTGCTCGCTTTGTTCCTGTACGCCGTGGGCGGGATGTCCGTGCCGGCGATTCGCGCGTTCCTGGAAGGCCCGTACGGCATCGTGGACGACGTGAAGATGCTCAACTTCTTCCGCTTCCTGGGCCTGACCGGCGGCACGGTGGTGGCGCTGCTGGTGGTGGCTTCGGTGTTCGTGCAGAATTTCTGGTGCCGCTACCTGTGCCCGTACGGCGCCTTGATGGGAGTGGTCTCCCTGGCGAGCCCGCTACGCATCCGGCGCGAGACGTCGCTGTGCATCGACTGCGGCAAGTGCGCCAAAGCGTGTCCCGCGGCGCTCCCGGTGGACAAGCTCATCGCCATCCGGTCGGCGGAGTGTACCGGCTGCCTGGAGTGTGTGGCGGAGTGTCCGGCGGCGGGGGCGTTGATGATGGCGGCGCCGCGCCACCGCCGCGTGCCTGCCTGGGCGATGGCGGCGGGCGTGGCGGTACTGTTCCTGGGCATCTGCGGCATGGCGCAGTGGGCGGGCTACTGGCGCACGGATCTCTCCAGCGAGATCTACTTCCGGCTGATCCCCCACGCCAACGAATTCACCCACCCAAGGTAGGAAAGCAACAAGATCACATATCGGCCACCGATGAACACAGATCGCGCAAAATCGTTTTATCCGTGTTCATCGGTGTTCATCTGTGGCCAGATTTCTTTTGGGGTTACGCCGGCAACTGCCGCGCCAGAGGGGAAAACACAGCCTTCACGAAATCGACCGCGGTCTTGGTGGCGGCGTCGGCATCGCCATCGCGAACCGGCACCACGATCTTGACCAGCGAGGTGTCGCTGCGGTGGTACCGGATGGAGTCGGCGATCAACCAGAACTTGGCGGCGAATTCACCGGCGATGATGCGGTCGTGGCTCTGATACCAGTACAACGTCACGCTCTTCTCGTCACCGCGGGCGGTAAGATACCGGTTGACTTCGACCGGTTGGGCCCGCCCCGGAATCGCGATCGTAATCGGCCCGGACTCGATTGGCTCATAACCGTTTCCCGGCAGGCAATTCTTCGGCGAGTGGGGAGCCTGTCCGGTGCGCTGCGTCTTGAAGAACGCGATAAATAAGTAGGCGTTGGCGTTGCGCGCGGGACTGAGATAGATCCGGTTCAGCGTGTCGTCGGCCTTCAGAACATCCAGCGTTTCCTGCTCAATCTTGACGTCCTTATACATCTGCCAGCCGGCGATATCGGTGGGGAAGCTGGCCAGGGGAGCGGGCGCCGGGGAGTTTTCGGAACGCAACGCGACGGCGTAAAACACACTACCCTGGAGGATCAGGATGACGGTCACAATACGGGCGTACTTGTTGTTCAGAAAGTTCACCGGCTCCTCCTGGCTGCCACGAAATTCGATCCACGCATCAGCATCTGGTGCCAGACGATCAGGATGCACAGTGCCACCATGAAGATCACCCAGCCCTCGGCTTCATGAAAAAACCCTTCGGCGAGTTCCGGTTTCACCTGGGTTATGATGCCCGTCATGGTGACGCGGCTGGCGTTGGCAATGATGGCGATGGGAATGGTGGAGAAGAACAGAACCACACGCACCCACGTCTTGCGCTCGAAAAAGTAGCCGTACACCAGGGAAAGAAACGTCAATGAGAGCAGGGAACGGATGCCGCTACAGGCATCCACCACGGAGAGCCTTTGATTCGGCAATTCCAGAACGTTGCCTTCGCGCAACACCGGGATGGAGAGCACGGTGAGCGCGCCATCGGCAAGCTGGCTGGCCAGAATCTGCAGCTTGAAGGTGGCCGCGCTATAGATCACCGCGGGAATCGGGAGCATGAAAAAGAGCAGAAAGAGCGGAAACGCGAGCTTCTTCAGCATGACGGTGCCGCCCAGCGTCCAGACGACGCCGATCAGCGTGACGACGAACGACATGCGCGCCGTAAACAGCTCGGCGCCCAAGGTGGCGAGCATCAGTTGGAGCCCGCCCCAGGCAACCACCAGCAGTCCCCACCAGTTGGGCTCCGGCTGGATCGCGGCCAATTCCTCGCGGCGCTGCCAGATGATGAAGCCGGCGATCAGCGGGACGAAAAACCCGTGGCCCATGTCGGGATCGTTGTTCCATTGGCGGACCAGC
>JADGNT010000158.1 GCA_017883345.1 Candidatus Solibacter sp.
GGATTCGATGCAACATAGAGCGGCAACCATCTTGGGGTCATGACAGGGCCAGTTCTCCAAGATCTAAACCGACGCTCTTCACATGTTAAGAGTACCTGGAATCTTTTGAAAAAGTGCGGCTTACGAATCGGATAGCAGTGCCCCAGAGTTCCCGGGGAACCGCCACTGACCCACAGATTCTGCGGACGAGGGGGAAAACCAGCACGGCAAGGATCGTGCGCAGCATGATAAATTTCGCGGTCGGCCGAATCGTGAGATCCCCCACAGTACTCTCCTCTCGAAAGAAAGATTGTACCGCGCGCTGCGGTGTCCTACGATAAGAGCTTACAGGAGGTTCCTATCCGTGTTGAAAAAAGTCGCAACGATCGCGGGAATCATGACGCTGGCGGGGTCGAGCCTGTTGGCGGATTTCACGTACCAGGAGACCAGCACCATCACCGGCGGCATGATGATGAGCATGATGAAAGTGGTCGGCGCGTTCTCCAAACAGGCGCGCGAGCCGATTCAAGCCACCATCGCGGTCCAGGGCGATAAGATGATGCACCGCACATCCAACAGCGCCAGCGTGATCGACCTGGCCAGCGGCACCATCACCCATATCGATTTTCAGAAGAAGCAGTACTCCGTCATGACCTTCGAGGAGATGAAGCAGCTCATGGAGCAGATGTCGCAGAAGGCGCAGAAGGCGCAGAAGGGCGACAAAGGCGAAATGAAATTCAAGGTCTCCGCCAATGCTACGGGCAAGAGCAAGCAGGTTGCCGGCTTCGAGGCCAAAGAAATGGTCATGAAGATGGAGATGGAGATGGAAGCCACCGACAAGGATAGCGGCCAAAGCCAAAAAGGCGGCATGACGGTGACCACGGATATGTGGATCGCGCCGGGCGTCCCGGGCTACCAGGAAGTGCGCGATTTCCAAAAGCGCATGTCCGAGAAGCTCCACTGGACTCCGGGCGGCAACATGTTCATGTCCGACCCGAAGGTGTCCGAGGGTATGGCCGAAGTCTATAAGGAAATCGCCAGGTTGGACGGCATGCCCGTGCAGCAGTTCATCTCGATGGGGATAGCCGGGCAACCCGGCGCCTCGGGAGCGCCGGCGGACGGCAGCGCGCCCCCGGCGCAGCAGCAACCGCAGGTGGAGAGGCCATCGGTGGGTGGCGCGCTGGGCGGAGCGCTGGGCGGCCGGCTCGGACTGGGCGGACTCGGCAGGAAGAAGCCGGCGGACCAGCCGGCAGCTCCGGCCAATGCGCCCGCCGCGGGCGGACAGGCGTCGGGAGCGCCGGGCTCGCTGCTGGAGATGACCACGGAACTGAGCAGCTTCTCTTCGAATCCGGTGGACGCTTCGCTGTTTGCGGTTCCGGCGGGGTTTAAGAAAGTGGATTCGGATTTGAAAAAGATGAAGTAGGACGCGCCCCGCGAGTTATCCTCATCTGTTTGGGCGCGAAGGCGAGAAGTGCGGGGAAGACGGTCGTCAGTCCGATCAGGACCACTGCCGCCACGATGTTTCGCCGCTCGGTGGCGCTCAGGCGGCCGCTCCACCCAAGCACGGGTAGGAGCAACCATACAGCATATAGCTCCACAGGAGACGAGACAGTAGCGAAAACCGCGGCTCGCAAGGCTTGGCCGGTCACTTGTTCCTGGTCGGCGAGAATCGGTTCGGCGGCCGGCAGCGGATCCTCTTCCAGGATGGCGAGCGCGTCTTCGACATCTTCCGGACTCACCTGGAGCCTGACGCCGCCCAATGCCTTGGCCCAGTGCCAGTACAAACCGATTGTGAATTCGTCAAGCAGGAAGGAATAAAATGTTCGTGCGACTGACTCCGGGCTCATTCGGAGTTTGAGGGATGCGCTGCAACGCAGAGACGCTGAGACGCTGAGGAAAACCGCCGGGAAGACATTTTGGGGATGAAAGGCGCAGCTTCGACTGAGGTGGGAGAAAGTCAAAGACTTGGAGGGCGCGGAAGCAGCGGGGAAGGCAGCGGCCGAGGGGCGGCCCGCGGCTACGCCAGGGTGACGAGGCGGTAGCCGATATCTTCGTCGCGAAACTTGCCCAGGCCCATCAGACCGGCCTGGGTGATGTGCTGCGGCTGCCGTATGGTCCAGGCGTCGTACGGGTCGGCTCCAGAGGATTCCTCGGAGGGCAAACCCGCCAGAAGGCGCTGGGCGTCAATGGCCTTCCAGGCAATGCGATCGGCCGCGACCACATCCGTTCCGAAGTACATCGTGTGGTGATCCCAGACAAAGTCCTGCAGGCCATGGGGGCCGGCGTTCCACAAACCGTGGATGCCGTCGATGATGGACAGCACCACTTTGTTCCGAATGATGGGCTGCGAAACCACGGTGGGCACGTACCATTGGAGGTAGTTTGTGTTGGTGGCCGGGTGGGCGCGGTTCACGTTATTCATGCAACCCTGACAGAGGTTCTTGAGCCCCAACGTCACCCCCGCGGTTTGGTGGTCCTTGAGAACCGACAGGCTGATGATCTTCGTCACCTGCGTGACAAAGTTCGCCACGTAGGACCGGGTATGACTGGGATTGCTCGGGCTCTGCCAAGGCAACAAATACCCGGGGCAGTCCACATAATACCTGGGATTGTATCCGCTGACACCGGGTTCGTGGTTGGGGTTGTACCCGGCGATTTCGGTCTGGTCGTCAGACCAATCCCACGAGGCCGCGGCTTGCCGCACCCACTTGGGGAGCAGGCTGGCAATACCATTCAGTTGGACCCGGTTTCGATCGCAGATGACGATGTTGCCCGGTGCGACCCCGGCCAGCAAGAGGCCCTGCGTGATCCCGTCGATGGCCGCCTTGGACGAGACGATGCTGGAGATCCCATTGGGATTCACTTTGATGCCCACAACATCATTGCGTGAAAACAGCTTACTCCAGGCCATTCCGTGATTTGGCGCGCCGGTCAGCTCCATCATTCCGCGCTGCATCATGGTTTGGATCGGCAGGGTCTGATATGCGCCGGCGATGCTGGAATCGGCGTGTTTGACCCCGATCACCCGGCCGGGATAAAGGCCGGGCATGGAATAGATGGTCGCGGGATAGGCGCCTCGGCTGGTGGCTGAGGCAGCCGCGGCCGCGGCCAATCGTTGGAAGACTTGTCGACGGGTATATTTCATCTCTCGCTCTTTCTTTGGCGGGGGCGGCTGCGGTGGAGTGCGGTGGGAGACAGCAAAAAAGCATGCGCCTGGCCATTGTGCGTGCCTGTACCTGCAATCTGGCCCAGGTTGTTGATGGCCACCGCCTCGCTGAGTTGCCACCCACGGGAAGATAAGACTCGAGTGGCCAGATCTATCATTTGAGCGTCGTGGAATAGAAAAGCGGCACCGTCTGAACTGCCGACGACATCGCCGGCGGCGTTGACGCCAAAGGCCTGGCTATTGCCGCCCGGTACCAGCGCGCCGAGTGCGGTCATACCGCTGGCAGCGGTCCAGAGGAACGCCGTGGTCCCTCCGAATGGGTCGTTTAAGGTGCCGGCCACCTGATTGGAGGATACGGCGGTTGCTTCGCTCCACTGGTAGCCACTGCGGACGCCCAGGTCGGTCCAGATCCCACCGCTATGCAAGAAGGCATGCAGCGCCGCGTCTGAGCCGGTGTCCGAACAGCCCACGATGTTGCCGTAGTTGTCGACCGCATTGGCGCGACTGGTGGTGCCACCGGGCAGGGTTCCCAGTTGCCTGGCCACCCCACCGCTATACACAAACGCCATCTCGGAGGCGCTGCCGGTTGCGGAATAGCCCACCACTGTACCCAGATCGTTGATCCCCGTGGCGGCGTTGTTTGTCCCGCCCGCAAGCAGCGGCAAGTACTTGGCGCTCGCGTCGTTGAGGAAGGCTCTGAACGTGGAGAAATCCACGCTGAACTCATAGCCCACAACGCTGCCGGCCGAGTTGACACCTGTGCCGAAAGCGAGCGGGCTGCTTACAGGGCTCACCGGCAAAATGCCCGAACCAGACCGCAAAAACGGCTGGGAAATCGTGGAGTTCGCGTCTCCGGAGCCAGCGGCCAAGCCGTTGGTGCTGATGGCGCTAGCGGACGTCATCGTCCCGCCAGCCAACGCACCAAGGTCGGTTATGGAGTAATAAACAGTTCCCGCCGTCGCCCAAGCCGGCAAAAGCACTGCCATGACGATAACATAGCCTCTCACGCGTTGTCCCTTTCCACTTTCCGTTCTGGCTCCCTGGCCGCAATCGATTGTACATCCAACTGTACATCCAACCGCCACTTTCATCCTCATTGTCCCCCGCCCATGCGAAAATAGTAGTTTGAAGATCGTATCCACTGGCATCTACTACGCGCTCGCCCTCGGTGCCGCCGGGGCCCTTGTCTTTTGGCTCGCCGGACCGTGGTTCGCGGCCCCCATGGCCCTCCTGGCGCTCTTCTGCCTGTATTTCTTCCGCGATCCCGACCGCGAGATTCCGTCCGGGCCGGTCGCGGTCTCGCCCGCCGACGGCAAAGTGGTGGCCATTAAACCCGAGGACGGGCTCAACCGCCTAAGTATTTTTCTGAACGTTTTCGACGTACATGTGAATCGCACCCCCATCGGCGGCGTCATCGAAAAGGTGCAGTACCGGGAGGGCAAGTTCCTGGTGGCCAGCCGCGAAGAGTGCTCGCGCGATAACGAACAGAACATCGTCACCGTCACTGGCGACGGCACTACCGTGATCTTCAAACAGATCGCCGGCCTGATCGCACGCCGCATCGTTTTCAATAAGAAACCCGGCGACCACGTCGCCATCGGCGAGCGCATCGGCCTGATCAAATTCGGCTCGCGCTGCGACGTCCTCTTCGGACCGGAGTGGGAAATCACCGTCCGGCCCGGCCAGCGGGTGGCCGGCGGCTCCAGCGTAATTGCACGACGGCGCGATCGGAAGGCCCCATGAGTCTCAAAGACCGGTTCGCAGACCCGAATTCCCCAGACCACCGGCCGCGCAAAGCGGCCTACGCTCTGCCCACCCTCTTCACCGCCGGCAACATCTTCTTGGGATACATCTCCATCCTGCGCTGCTTCCGGGGAGCCATGCTGGCCGCCAGCGGATCCGCCGGCGCCGCCGAACACTTCACGGTGGCGGCACAGGCGATCATCGCCGCGGTCGTGCTGGACGGCCTCGACGGCCGCATCGCGCGCATGACCAACACCACCAGCGCATTCGGCCGCGAGATGGATTCCCTCGCCGACGTCATCAGCTTCGGACTGGCGCCGGCCGTGCTCGCCTTTGCCTGGGGCGTGCAGTTCATCGACCCCATCATCGGCGAAAAGATGCGCGGGCAGATATTCAACGCCGGCTACCTGGTTGCCTTCCTGTTTCTGCTCTGCGGCGCCTGCCGCCTGGCGCGCTTCAACGTGCAGGTGAATCCCATTCCGAAGAACCCCGGCCGCCCCGACCGCAAGTATTTCGTCGGACTCCCCATCCCGGCCGCTGCCGCCCAGGTGGCCACGATTGTCTGGGCCGGCGATTCCCAACCGCTAGGGTGGTGGCTGCTCTCCGTGGCCTGGCTCGGACTGCTGTTGCTGCTGGGTTTCCTGATGGTGAGCACGTGGCGCTACCACAGCTTCAAGGGGATCAGCTTCAGTAAAGCCTATTCGCCGCTCATCATTATCCTGGTGGGCGGGTTGATCTACGGCATGGCCAATTACGCGCAGCTTCTGTTTCTCGCCCTGACCACGGCTTACGTGGCCAGCGGCATCGCGATCCGCATTGGCGGCATCCTGCGCCGCCGCCTGAAACCCGCGCGCCCAGCTCCGGAGATCAAGATTGCCTAACCCACCGACCGTTGCCCTGGTCGGCAGCGATTCCCTGCTGGCCCGCGAGGTCCGCGACATCGTGTCCACCACCGGCCCTGGACTTGCGTTGCGCCTGGTGGCCGCCGTGGACGAAGAATCCGGCGCGCTCACCCGCGTCGGCGACGAGCCCGGCATCGTCAATGGACTGAACGCGGAGAGCCTGCTGGACGTGCGCGCCGTGATCCTCGCCGGCAATGCCGAATCCAGCCGCCAGACGCTGGAACTTCTGGGCGATCCGCCCGATGCCGCGGTGATCGATCTCACCTACGCTGCCGAGGAGCGCCCCGACGCCCGCCTGCGCGCCCCGCTGGTGGAATCCGTGCTGGTGGAAGACCCCGCCGATGTGGCGGTGCACGTGATCGCGCACCCCGCCGCCATCGCGCTCGCCCTCTTCCTGCGCCGCCTGCACGCCAATGACCCGATTCGCAATTCGGTGATTCAGATCTTCGCCCCGGCCAGCGAACACGGCGCCTTGGGGGTGCATGAGTTGCAGCAGCAGACGGTAAGCCTGCTCTCCTTCAAGAGCCTACCGAAGGCCGTCTTCGACACGCAGCTCAGCTTCAACCTGCTGGCGCGCTACGGCGAGGAAGCGCCGGTGTCGCTGGAAGAATCCGAAATGCGCATTGAGCGGCACCTGGCCAGCCTGCTGGCGCTGCCCGGCGATGGCGAAGGCGCGCCCATGCCCTCGCTGCGCCTGATCCAGGCGCCGGTGTTTCACGGCTACAGCTTTTCGGCGTGGGTGGAGTTTATGGACGCTCCGGATATGGCAGCGCTGGAAAGCTCGCTCTCGATCGATGCGATTGAAGTCCGCGGCGGCGATTTCGAGCCGCCCAGCAACGTGGGCCAGGCCGGACAGGGAGGCATCGCGGTGGGCGCCATTACGCCGGATCGCAATCACCCCGAGGCCGCCTGGCTCTGGTTCGTGGCCGATAACGTCCGCCTGGCCGCGGAGAACGCCGTCGCCGTGGCAAGGCAACTGGTATGAGGCGCTTTCCCGCACGCGAGCCCGATAACGAAGCCCGTAAGTCTCCGCTTCCTCCGCGCCCTCAGGTTTTGACTTTCCTCTGCCCAATCGAAGCGGTGCCCCAACCCTCTCCCGCGTTCTCCGCGTCTTTCTCCGCGCCTCCGCGTCTCCGCGTCAAAGCCACTCTCTCGTCAACCTTCGCGCCCGCCCTTCTGGCTCTGCTCGCCGCCCTCACCGGATGCGGCTATCACGTATCGGGCCACGGCGATATGCTGCCCAAGACGGTCCAAACCATCGCCATTCCGGCCTTCGGCAACCTGACTTCGCGGTACAAACTGGCCCGGACTCTGCCCACGGACATCGGCCGCGAATTGCTTTCGCGCACGCGGTACAAGATTGTCGCCGACCCAAGTCAGGCGGATGCCGTGCTCACGGGCACCCTCCACAACTTCGCCGCCTACCCCACCATCTCGGCGAACGGCAGGTCCACCACGGTGGAGGCGGTGGTGACGCTGAACATCACGCTCACGAATCGGGCGACGGGCGCGGTGCTTTTCACGCGGGCCGGGGCGGAGTTTCGGGAACGCTACGAAATCTCCATCGACCCCAAGGCCTACTTCGATGAAAGCGGCACCGCCATGGAGCGCCTGAGCAAGAGCGTCGCCAGAAGCGTGGTCAGCGCCATCCTGGAGAAGTTCTGATGACGCCCGCCCAATTCCAGGCCCGCGTGAAGAAAGGAACGGTCCCGCCGGCGACCCTGCTGCTCGGTCCGGAAGCCTACGAACGCCGCCGCATCAAGGACGCGCTGCTCGGGACCGTGCCCGCCGACGCCGTGAGCCAGCACGACTTGGCGGAACTCACCCTCGCCGAAATCCTGGACGACGCGCGCTCTCTCTCGCTGTTCGCCTCCGAGCGCCTCATCTGGATCGTCAACGCGGAACTCGCCCTGCCCCGCGCTCGCGCCGCGGCCGCCGATGACGAGGAGGGCGATTCCGCCTCCGCTGCCGGAGGGGGTGACGCCGCCCCGCTGGCCGCCTACCTGAAGGACCCCACCCCCGGCGTCACGCTGGTCTTCGAGGCCATCCGCCACGATTTCGAGGGTGAAGACAAGCGCAAGCAGGATCGCGTGCGCAAGTTCTACGCCGCCATCCCCGACGTGGTGGAACTCGAAAAGTATGCGCCACAGGAAGCCCGCCGCGAAGCCGAATCGCTCATCCGCCAGGCCGGCTTCCGCATGGATCCCGCGGCGCTCGACCTGCTGATCGAGGCTCTCGGCGCGGAGATTGCGCGCGTCGCCGTGGAGATCGAGAAACTCTCTCTGTTCGCCGGCAATCGCGCGATCGGCGTGGAGGACATCGCGGCGCTGGTGCCCGACGCGCGCGCCACCACGATTTTCGCCCTGGTGAACGCGCTGGGCCGCCGCGACCGCGCGCGCGCGCTCGGCATTCTCGACACGCTGACGCGCGAGGGCGAATACCTGCCGCTGGCGCTGGCGTTCCTCTCCACGCAGTTCCGCATGGCGCTGGTGGCGCGCGAAGCGGGGCTTAAGAGTTCACAGCAGATTCAGGGGCACTTCTCCCGGCTGGGCGTGGCGATGTGGGGATCGCGCGCCGAACAGGTCTACCAGACGGTCGGCAAGTTCAACAAACCCCAACTGGAGCGCGCGCTGGGATTGATCTATAAAGCGGACAAAGGTCTCCGCGATGCGCGTCCGGACGACCGCATCGTCATGGAGACCTTCATTATGGAGTTGGTGAGCTAGTGGGACAGGCCGGGGTACCCTCTGGGTCCGCCTGTCGTTCACCTTACGCCGCCAGTGCCTTCACCCGGAGGTGCAGCTTGCTCTTATACCGCGCCGCCGTATTCTTTTTGATAATCCCGCTCTTGGCGGAACGGTCTATCACGGAGAACGTCGCCGGCAGCAGTTCCGAGGCAGCTTTGACATCCTTCGCCGTCAATGCGCGACGCATCGCGCGAATCGAGTGCCGCAGGCGCGATTTGTTCTTGCGATTGACTTCGGTGCGCCGTTCCGTCTGTCGCACTCGCTTGAGTGCGGAATATGTATTCGCCATCTTCGCTAAATCTAATCCTTACAGAGTGATCGAGATTTAAGAATAGCGCAATCGCCCCCTTCGCGGCAACTCAACTGACGATTCCATC
>JADGNT010000159.1 GCA_017883345.1 Candidatus Solibacter sp.
CGTGCCGGCTAACGGCCGGGCGGGTTCGCAAGGGCTCGACGGAAAGTGCCACAGAAAATATACCGCCTCGCCGCAAGGTGGGGTAAGGGTGAAATGGTGCGGTAAGAGCGCACCGCGGCAGAAGTAATTCTGCCGGCAGGGAAAACCCCACGCGGAGCAAGACCAAATAGGGGAGGAGGGACGGCCCGTCCCGCTAAACTTCCGGGTAGGTCGCTAGAGCCGGTCAGTAATGGCCGGTCCAGATGAATGACTGCCGCCCGCAAGGGTACAGGAACCGGCTTACAGTCCGGCAGCTAAACGTTTTCGATCGTTCTGGGACATGCCTGGGTGCTTTCGGATGTCCTCCCGCCGCTCTAGCTTACGTGCGTAACGTGCAAAATATTCAGCGATATCTCCGCCATATTGAAAGTTGTACATGATGTCGTCGAAGTTCGCCGTGTGCCCCAACCCCAAGGCGTGGCCAGTCTCGTGCAAGCACGTCAGGTACACCGTCGCCTCCCGCAAGAGTCCCTCGCCGGGGTCGGGACGGACAAAAACATCCCCGCCGCGCGTTTCCCCATACAGCCCGGCGCGGCGCGACACCCAATAAATCTTGATGATCGCCTGATTTTTCTCCGCCGTCCGCTCCACGTGGAGTTTGCCATCCGATGCCGCCTGCCAGGCCTCCATCGCCCACTGTGCCAGGTCCGGATCACCGCCCTTGCACCCCATCTCGGCCGGCCGCGCACAAGGCTCCACCCAATACTTCAATCCCCCCGCATGTGCCGCGCAAACCCCGGCAAACGCGAGCAAAACCGGGGACAGCAAACCCGGGGACAGACGGAACGTTTTCCAGTTTTCATCGTGCTCTCTCCGGTAGCCCGTCTTCACCGTGTCACCTTTACTTTGCAGTATGCCGCAGCGGAAAAATCCCGGCGAAAACCGGAAAACGTTCCGTCTGTCCCCGGGTTTACCCCCGGGTTTACCAGATCCCCACCAGTTTCCACCACACCGGCCCGATCCCCAGCCAGATCACCAGATTGACCAGCGAAATAAGAAACCCCAGCCGCCACCACTCCCCCTGCCGTACGTAGCCCGCCCCGAAGAAGACCGGCGCCGACCCCGTACCGTAATGCGTCATGGCCGCGTTCAGGTTGGAAAAGTACGCCAGCGCGAGCGCCGCCATCATGGGCGGCACCCCGGCCGCCAGGGTTGCGGCCAGGAACGCCGGATAGAGCGCCGTGACGTGGCCCGTCATGCTGGCGAACCCGTAGTGCACGTAGCAGTACGCCGTCACCAGCGCCAGCAGCGCGACCGGCCACGCCCAGCCATGCATCCCCGCGAACAGCCCGCCGCTCAACACCTTGATGGCGCCGTTCTCGTTCATCGCGTCCGACATCATCACCAGCGGCGCGAACCAGATCAGGGCATCCCATGCCCGGTGCTCGGCCAACAGATCTTCCCACGCGATCACCCGCGCCAGCAGGAGCGCGCACAGACCGGTCAGCGCGACAAAGGTATTCGGCACGCCGTGCCAAGGTGCGGTCACCCAGCCCGCCATCACGCCCAACATGATGGCCACCAGCCACTTCTCCGGCCGCTCCATGGGACCGCGCCGCGCCAGTTCCTGCCGCGCCATGGCGCGCGCCGCTTCCGTGTGCTGAATCTCCGGCCGAACCAGCCGGAACAGCAGCCACGGCACAATCGCCAGGGTCAGAAATCCTGGTACGATCGATCCCGACAGCCACCGCCCCCACGTCAGTTCCACGTGCCCGATGTTGCGCGCGAACTCCGCGATCAGCGGATTCGCCGCCATCCCGGTGAGGAACATCGCCGACGCGGCATACGTCGTGTGGAACGACACCAGCATCAGGAACGACCCGATCTTGCCCGCCGTCGGCCCCGGCTCCGACCCGAAGGCGCTGGCCACAGAGCGCGTGATGGGAAACACTATGCCGCCCCCGCGCGCCGTATCCGACGGGATGAACGGCGCCAGCACCAGGTCCGCCGCGGCGAGGGAATACCCCAGACGCAAGGGCGTCCGCCCGAAGCGTTCGATGAACCCATACCCCACCCTCGTGCCGAACCCAGTTTGCGTCACCGCGCGCGAAAACAGAAACGCGGTGAATATCATCCACACCGTGACGTTGCCGAACCCGGAGAGCACCCTGGCCGGCGTGAGCGTGCCGGTCAACGCCAGCAGCGTCATGGCGAGCAGGACGCTCACCCCCATGCGGACCGGCTGCGCCACCAGCGCGATGATGGTCGAGGCGAAAATCGCGAACAAGCGCTCCTGCGCGGTGTTCATCCCAGGCAGCGCGAAAAAGTAGAGCAGGACGCCGGGCACTAGCACCACGGCCCAGCGCCACCACAGGCCGGGCGGTGTGCCACGCCGCTCAATTACGGGTTGTACGGTTGCGGACACGAACGATCATTGTCTCTCATCCGCGCCCTTGACATGCGGCGCGTTCCGTCCCTATACTCGAATCTCACACAGTCGCATGTCGAAGACGAAGTCCGATTCCCATAGCCTGCCGGCCGATCGCGATCTCTACTCCGGGCTGATTCGCCTGCACGTCCTGCATCACGCCGCCGAGGAGCCCATTTTCGGGCTCGGCATGATCGAAGAACTGGGGCGGCACGGCTACCGGATCAGCCCGGGCAGCCTCTATCCGCTGCTCCACGGGCTGGAGAAGAAGGGCTATCTCCGCTCCACGCAACAAAGGAATGGCAAGTCGCTGCGCAAGGTTTACCGCGCCACCGCTCTGGGACGGAAGGCTTTAGAGGCATCCACGATCAAGGTGCGCGAGTTGTTTCGAGAACTCATGGAAGGCGTGTAACGGAGTGATAACTGGAAAACGTTCCGTCTGTCCCCGGGTTTTGTTGCTGGCGTTGGCGGCTGCCGGGCCTGCCACCGGCCAGCAAACTCCCGCGCCGGGATCCCTGACGGTGGGCCAGGCGATCCAGCGCGCGCTCAAAAACTATCCTTCCATACGGGTTTCCCAGGAGCAGATCAATGCCGCGGCGGCCGGCATTCGCCTGGCGCGGACCGCCTATCTGCCCCACGCGGACGCGCTCGCCCAAGTCAATCGCGGCACCCGGAACAATGTCTTCGGACTGCTCCTGCCCCAGAGTGCGATCCCGTCAATCTCGGGCCCAGTGCTCGGTACCAACAATTTCGGCACCACCTGGGGCACCGCGCTCGGAGTGCTCGTCACTTGGGAGCCCTTCGACTTTGGGCTTCGCCGGGCCAATCTGGACGTGGCGAGTGCGCTCGAAGCCGAATCCGCGGCCGCCTTGAAACGCACGGAATACGAAATCGCGGTCGCCACCGCCGATGCGTGTCTGACGCTCGCCGCCGCGCAAGAGACCGTTCGGGCCGCGCAGGCCGGCGTGGATCGGGCCGGCGTCCTCCTGCGCACGATCGCCGCGCAGGTCAACGCGCAGTTGCGGCCCGGGGCCGATGCTTCGCGCGCCGAGGCCGAACTGGCCGCCGCGCGCACCCAATGGATTCAGGCGCAGCAGGCCACCGATGTGGCGCGCGCCACGCTCTCCCAGTTCGTCGGCATACCGCCAGACCAGATCACCCTGGATGTTTCAGCGTGGCATCAATTGCCGCCGGAACAGGACGTCCCCGCCCTGGATCCCGCGAAGAATCCCGTCGCGCTGGAGCAGAACGCCGCGGTGGAAGAGACTCTGGCGCGCCTCAGAGCGTTGGAACGATCCTACTTTCCCCGCTTCTATTTGCAGGGCTCCGCGTACGCCCGCGGCTCGGGCGCGGAGAACAACGGCAAAATTCTCGGCGGCCTCAATGGCCTCGCGCCCAACACGCAGAACTACGCCCTCGGGTTCACCGTGACCTTCCCGGTATCCGACTTGCCGTCCATTCGTGCCCGCCAGGCTGCGCAAACCGCAACCGTGCGCGCGCAGCAAGCCAGGAGCGAGCAGATCGCGACCGACCTGCGAGCCCAATGGAATCGCGCGGTGGCAATGTTGAATGGTGCGCGGCGCATCGCGGCCAACACGCCGACGCAGGTTGCGGCGGCGCGTACCGCCACACAGCAGGCGACGGCCCGGTATGAGGCAGGTCTCGGAACCATTACGGAAGTCGCCGAGGCGCAGCGCTTGCTCACCCAGTCCGAGATCGACGACGCACTTGCCCGGCTCGCCGTCTGGCGCGGCTTGCTCGGCGTGGCCGCGGCCGCCGGCGATATCCAGCCCTTCGTCGCCGAGGCCGGCCGGTAAACCAACATGCGCCTTGTCCTGGCAGCTCTGAGCAGACCGATGACCGTCCTGGTCGCGCTGATCGCGATCGCCCTCTGCGCCGTGCTCGCTCTGGAGCGCATGCCCGTCGATATCTTTCCGCAAGTCGGCGACCCGGCGATCTACGTGGCCCAGCCCTATGGCGGCATGGATCCCGCGCAGATGGAAGGCTACCTGACGTATTACTACGAGTACCACTTCCTCTACATCACGGGCATCGATCACGTGGAGAGCAAGAGCATTCAAGGCGCCGCGCTCATGAAATTGGTATTTCATGAGGGCACCAACCTGAGCCAGGCGATGTCCGAAACCGTCGGCTACGTAAACCGCGCCCGCGCATTCATGCCCCCGGGAACCGTGCCGCCGTTCATCACGCGTTTCGACGCAGGCAGCGTGGCCGTCGGCCAGTTGATCTTCAGCAGCGCGGCCAGAACCCAGGGGGAAATGCAGGATTTCGCGCTCAACCGCGTGCGTCCGCTGTTCGCCACTCTGCCCGGTGTTTCCGCGCCGCCCCCGTTCGGCGGGAACCAGCGGACCATCGTCATCACGCTGAATCCCGATAAGCTCCAGCAGTACGGCATCTCTCCCGACGAGGCGGTCGCAGCCGTCAGCCGGTCGAGCCTGGTGATGCCTTCGGGCAATATTTCGACGGGCACGCTCAACCGCATCGCCCGGACCAACGCCGGACTGGGCGGCAACCTGCCGGAACTTCTCGGCACGCCCATTCGGGCAAACTCGGGAACCACGGTCTACTTGCGCGATATCGGAACCATCGAAAACGGCACCGATCTCATCACGGCCTACGCGCACGTCAACGGTCGCCGCACGGTCTACATTCCGGTCACCAAGCGTGCCGACGCCTCCACTCTATCGGTGATCAATGCCGTCAAGGCGGCCATTCCGGACTTCAAGAAAGCCGTACCCGACGATGTCGATGTCCGGCTGGAATTCGACCAGTCGCCGTATGTGCGGAATTCCATCCGCGGCCTGGTTATCGAGGGTCTGCTGGGAGCCGCGCTGACCGGCCTGATGGTGCTGATCTTCCTGCGCGATTGGCGCAGCGCGCTGATCGTCGTCCTCAACATTCCCTTTGCCCTGCTGAGCGCCGTGATTCTCCTCTGGGCGACCGGTCAAACCATCAACATCATGACCCTCGGGGGCCTCGCCCTAGCCGTCGGCGTTCTGGTGGACGAGGCGACGGTGGAGATCGAGAACATTCACACGCAGATGTTGCCGGGTGTCTCCCGCGCCCGTGCCGTGGTGGAGGCCTGTACGCGCACGGCCATGGCGCGGCTGCTCTCCATGTTCTGCATTCTGGCCGTCTTCGTTCCTTCGTTCTTCATGGTGGGCGTGGGGCGCCAGCTCTTTGTGCCGCTCTCTCTGGCAGTCGCATTCTCGATGATCGCTTCCTACCTGCTGTCCAGCAGTCTGGTGCCGGTCTTCTCGGCGTGGCTGATGAAAGAGGCCCACCGCGGCGAGGAGAAAGAAGGACTCTTCGGCCATCTGCGTTCGTTCTACGTGCGCTATCTCGGCGTCATCCTGCGTTTCCGGTGGCCTCTCGTATTGGGCTATCTCGCGGCATCTGCCGCCTTGCTGGCGATTCTGATTCCGCAAATGGGAACCGAGATCTTCCCCGATGTCGATGCCCCCATTCTGCGCATCCGCCTTCGCGCCCCCGCCGGAACCCGGGTGGAGGAGTCCGAGCGCCAGGTGCTGCGCGCGCTGGACGTCATCCGCCGCGACATCGGACCCGACAACATCGAGATCACCAGCGACTTCGTGGGCGTCGTACCGTCCAGCTACCCGGTGAATCTGATCCACCTGTTCACCAGCGGGCCCCAGGAAGCCGTCATCCAGATCGCGCTGAAACCCGCCGCGCCCAGAGGCGAGCCGCTGCGCGAGAAACTGCGCGCCGGTCTCCGCCAGGCCCTCCCGGGCTCGCAGGTCTCGTTCGAAGCCGGCGACATCGTCAGCCAGGTGATGAGCTTCGGATCGCCGACGCCCATCGAAGTAGCCGTGCAGGGAGTCAGCCTGCAGGATGACACCGCCTACGCAGTGAAGGTGCAGGCGGAGATGGCCAAGCTCCCCTTCCTGCGCGATCTCCAGTACGCCCAGGAACTGAACTATCCCACGCTCGATATCACCATCGACCGCGAGCGCGCCGGCCAGTTCGGTCTGAGCATGGCGGACGTATCGCGCTCCATCGTGCCCGCCACATCCTCGTCCCGTTTCATCCAGCCGAACTACTGGCGCGATCCCGCGAGCGGGAACGCCTTTCAGATTCAGGTGCAGTTGCCGCAGAACCGCATGCAGGGCGCCGACGAACTGGGCAGGATACCCGTGATGCAGAACGGGCGCGCAGAAACGCGTTTGACCGACGTGGCCGCCATCAAATTTGGTACCATGCCGGGACTGATTGAAAGGTACAACGGCCAGCGCGTGGTCTCTCTCACCGCCAACATCCACGGTCTGACCCTGGGTGAAGCGTCGCACAGGCTGAATGCCGCGCTGGCCCGCGTGGGCGCGCCGCCCAAAGGCGTGAGCGTCAAGTACCGGGGACAGATTCCGCCGCTGGAACAAACCATATCCGGGCTGCGCGTTGGATTGCTGCTCGCCGTGCTGGTCATCTTCCTGCTGCTATCCGCCAACTTCCAATCCGTCCGCCTGGCCCTGGCCATCGTGCTCACCGTCCCCGCCGTGCTGTGCGGCGTAATTCTTATGCTGCGGATTACCGGCACCACGCTGAACGTGCAGTCCTTCATGGGCGCCATCATGGCCATCGGCATCGCCGTCGCCAATTCGATCCTGCTGGTCACCTTTGCCGAGCATTCCCGACGTACCGGAAAGCCGCTGTTCGAAGCCACCGAGGAAGGCGCCAGCGGCCGTTTGCGGGCGATTCTCATGACGGCGTCGGCCATGATCTGCGGCATGACGCCCATGGCCATCGGCTTCGGCGAAGGCAGTGGACAATCGGCGCCGCTGGCGCGCGCGGTGATCGGCGGTTTGATCGTTTCCACCTTTGCGACCCTGAGCATTCTGCCTTCGATCTACGTCATCCTCCAGCGCAAGGCATCGATTGCTTCTCCCTCCTTAAACCCGATGGATCCGACGAGCAGATATTATGACGCGACAACGCAAGAATAACCTCACATTGGCTGACGTGCAGATGTGGCGCACGCACTCCTGCGTGCCGCGTCGGCACTCTTGCCGACGCCCGCTTCATCAGGGAGTTCTGGCGTCGAGTGGAGACTCGACGCGGCACGCAGGAGTGCGTGCGCCACGGCAGCAACGGCGAAGTGTTTTTTGCCCCGCGGTTATATCCCTTCTCCTTTTGACCAGCCTGGCGATCTCGGCCTTCGCTCAAACCGCCGACCTAGCGCCCGTCGTCTCTAAGCTCCTTTCGCGGACCGCGGACGTGCCTGGCGAGTTCCAGCCGTTCCTCGTGGTTTCGCTCCACGCCCGAGTGACCGGCTATGTGGAGAAGGTCCTGGTCGACCGGGGAAGCGTCGTCAAACAGGGGCAACTCCTTGCCGAGTTGAGCGCGCCCGAGATGGCCGCCCGGATTGCCGAAGCCGAATCCCGCGTGCATGCCGCCGAGAGCGACCGGCTTCAGGCCGAAGCCCAACTGGCGGCCGCACAGAGCACCTGGGACAAGCTCAAAAAGGCGGCGGAAACGCCGGGAGTCATCGCCGGCAACGAACTTACCCTGGCGGAGAAGCAGGTCGACGCCGCGCGCGCCCTGGTGAGTTCCAGGCGACAGGCGGTCAGCGCCGCCGAAGCCGCCGTGCATGCGCAGAAGTTGATGGAGGAGTACTTGCAGATCACCGCGCCTTTCGACGGCGTGGTTACCGACCGGCTGGTTCATCCCGGTGCGCTGGTCGGCCCCGGCGCCGACCCGGTGCTTCTGGTGATCCAGCAGGTGTCGCACTTGCGGCTCATCGTGGCGGTGCCGGAGCAGGACATCGGCGGCATCGTGGCGGGCGCCAAAGTGGAGTTCAAAGTTCCCGCGTTTCCGGAGCGGACCTACGCGGGCGCCGTGGCGCGCGTGGCGCACGCTCTCGACCTGAAAACCCGCACCATGCCGGTCGAGTTGGATGTCCTCAATCGCGACGGCTCGCTCTCGCCCGGCATGTACCCGAGCGTGAAGTGGCCCATTCGCCGGGCGCGGCCGTCGCTGCTCGTTCCCAAGACCAGCGTGGTCACCACCGCCGAACGCACCTTCGTGGTCCGCGGCCGCAACGGCAAGGCGGAGTGGGTGGATGTGAAAAAAGGCGCGGCCGATGGCGATTTGATCGAGGTCATGGGCAATCTCGAAGCCGGTGACAAGGTGGTGCGCCGCGCCACCGACGAAATGCGCGACGGCGCACCCTTGCCAGGAAAGTAGGTGGGACAGACCATCGCCCTGCGTGGTCTGTCGCGTCTGGGTAAAGCCCGGCTACTTGACAGACGACAAAAGACGATGTCGCGGTAGGGATGCGAGTTGCCTCGCACCCCCCCGCACGGATCCGTACGAGCGGAATTACCGCATACGGCTCTTACCTCGGATGGGTAGCGGCAAAGCGCTGCTCCGGGTAAGGATGCACCACCCTGGGACGAGGCAACCAACGTGTGAAAAGACGACCCAGCCGGATGGCAGAGACTTTCCCCTTT
>JADGNT010000160.1 GCA_017883345.1 Candidatus Solibacter sp.
ACAAGAGCGGTACCCGCAAGGAAGAGCTGCTCCTGCCCAAGGACGAGCTCAACCGCGTGTGGATCCTCCGCAAGGTGCTCGCTCCGCTTTCCCCCGTGGAGACCATGGAGCTGTTGTTGGACAAGCTGGGCAAGACCCGCTCCAACGGCGAGTTCCTCGGCGCCATGAGCGGCTAACTCATCGGTTTGCCCGGGTGTCCCAGCCCCGCTACTTCTCTACCTCCGCGCGGGCGCGTTCCAGCAGGCTGGTGACGCCCAGGCGCGCGGCCCACAAGTTGACGTATTCCCAATCGAGGTTCGGATTGATGGCGATGACGCTGCCGATGTCATTCCACTGGCGCTCGGAGACCTCGCCGCCGTCGCGATACCAGCGCAGCTTTGCCAGCAGGATGTCCTCCGCTGTGGTTACCACGCAAGGCACTTTTCCCATCCCAAGTGGAACCATTGTGGCGCGATCCAGTTGCGACTGATGGAAGTCCTCCGCGGCAGGGAAGACGTCCACCTTTGTCGAGGTGCTAATCTGGATGACGTTGAAGGCGCGGCCGGCCTGAAGCGAACGGCGAATCTCATCCGCGTCGGCATACCAGTCCGTTCCGAGCGCGCGCACGAGGCCGTCCACCAGAGCGGGATGGATGGCGGCGATCAGGTCCACGTCCTGGGTAGACCGCCATACACTGCGTGCCGAGGATGCCACGGACCCACCGATCGCATAGCGAATCTTCAGCCGGTCAAATGCGGCGGTGATCTGAGACAGAGTCTGGCTGAACGGATCCATCGTGCGGGAGTCCCTCTCCATAAACCTTGCGGTACAGTTCCACTCCCAGAGTCTCACGAGCGAGCCGGAGTAATATCTCGCGGTCGCCCGCTTGCGGATACGCTTCGCGCAAGCCGGCTTCTCGCGCGAGGCGCATCGCCGAAGACAGTTCCAGAGCCCGCTGCAGCTTTTCTTCCGGCGACATCTTGCGCATCAGGTCCATGAAGACCTTCCATGCTTCGGGCGATGTGTCTCTGGGCCGCATATCTACATGATAGCCGACGCAGTGGGAAACCCTGGGACAGACAGCGAATTTCCGGCAAAGTGCGCCGGAAATTCATGTCAGTCCCTTGCGAGAATCTCCAGGTAGCGCGCCATGGTTTCGATGCCGCGATAGAAGTTCGGCAGGTAGAACTTCTCGTTGGGCGCGTGCAGGTTGTCGTCGGGGAGTCCGAAACCCATCATGACGCTGGGGATCCCCAGGTAGCGGTCGAAGACGCCCACGATCGGGATGGACCCGCCGCTGCGGATGTAGACCGTCTCCTGGCCGAACTTTTCCTGGAGCGCCTGGGCTGCGGCGTGGATGTAGGGATTGTCGGGGTTGGTGAGCGAGGGCGCGCCGGTGTGCAGCACCTTCAACTCGGCGGTGACGCCCTTGGGGCAGACGGCTTTCACCGCGGCCTGCATCTGCGCGATGGACTCCTCCACCTGCTGGTCGCCGACCAGGCGGGTGCTGATCTTGGCCACGGCGCGCGCGGGGATCACGGTCTTGGCGCCATCGCCGGTGAAGCCGCCGCGAATGCCGTGGACCTCGATGGTGGGGCGCGCCCAGACCCTTTCGAAGAGAGGCACGCCCGGCTCGCCAACCAGCTCCTTGGCGCCCATTTCCTTTTCGGTGTACTCTTTCTCGTCGAACGGCAGGCGCGCCCAGGCGGCGCGTTCCTTCTCCGCCGGCGGCACCACCCGATCGTAGAACCCCGGCACCAGGATGTGGCCGTCGCGATCCTTCAGCGCGCAGACGATCTCGGCGATCGCCATGATGGGGTTGGGCGCGGCGCCGCCGTAGATGCCGGAATGCAGATCGTGATCGGCGCCCTGGACGCTCAGCTCGTAGTACACCAGGCCGCGCAGCCCGATGCAGATGCTGGGCAGCTCCGGCGCGAACATCTCGGTATCGCACACCACCACGGCGTCGGCCTGAAGGCGCGACGGCTTGGTCTTGACATAGGCTTCGATGTGCTCGCCGCCGGTCTCCTCCTCGCCTTCCAGCAGGAACTTCACGTTCACCGGCAGCTTGCCGGTGGTCTTCAGCAGGCCTTCGACGGCCTTGATCTGGATATAGACCTGCCCCTTGTCGTCGCAGGTGCCGCGGCCGTAGATGTTATCGCCGCGGACTTCGGGCTCGAAAGGCGGGGACTTCCACTCATCGAGAGGATCGGGCGGCTGCACGTCGTAGTGGCCATAAAAGAGGATGGTGGGCTGGCCTGGAGCGCCCAGCCATTCGGCGTAGACCAGCGGGTTGCCGCCGCCGGAGTCCTCGATCAGCTCGGCAGAGGTCATGCCGGCGGTGCGCAGCTCGTTCAAAGCGAAGTCGGCGGCGCGCCGGATGTCGGGCTTGTTTTCCGGCAGCGTGCTGATGGAGGGGATGCGGAGGAAGGCCTTCAGGCCCTCCAGGAATTCGGACTGATGTTGCTGATAGTAGTTCATGAATTCTCCCTTTCGAAAATGACGCGTTTACATGATAGCGGTGGGCGGCGCCGGCTCGTCGGGATGGCCCGCGTTGGCCAGCGGGAGGCGGATCATGAGCATCGCGAGAGAAACCAGCACCAGGACGGCGAGCCAGTCCGTTCCCCACCACGTGGCGTCGGGCAGGATTTTATGGCCCTGGCTCTTTTCCGCGGCGCGGAAGCCGGCCACGACGAGCCCGCAGAGCGCCTCGCCCGCGATCAGGCCGGAGGCGGTCAACACACCGGTGTTTTCGATGCGGGCCTTCTGCGCGTCGTTGAAGCTGCCCTGGTCGCGCAGTTTGTCGGTGCCCCAGCGGAACAGCCCGCCGACGAAGATGGCGAAGGTGGTTTCGAGCGGCAGGTACATGCCGACGGAGAACAGCATGGGGCTCTTCACCTCCACCAGGATGAGGCCGAATCCCATGAGGATGCCGACCACCACCAGCGGCCACGCCATGTTGCCGCCGACAATGCCCGTCGCCAGCGATGCCATGAGGCCCGCCTGCGGCGCCGGGAGTTGCGGGGTGCCGAAGGTGTAGGCGCGGTGCAGCCACATCAGGGGGAAGAACAGCGCCATGCTGGATACCGCGATACCGAGCAGGTCGCCGATCTGCATTTTGACGGGGGTGCCGCCGAGGATGTGGCCGGCTTTCAAATCCTGCAGCATCTCGCCGGCGACGGCGGACGAAACGCACACCACCGCCGCCACGCCGAGCACGGCGGCGATGCCGTAGCTGCCGCGCAGCCCCATCGCCACCATCAGCAGGGCGGAGATGACCACGGTGCACAGCGTCAGACCGGAGATGGGGTTGTTCGACGAGCCGATCATACCGACCAGGTTGCCGGAGACCGCCGCGAAGAAGAATCCGAGGACGATCATGACAATGGCCGCCACCACCGCGGGGCCGATGGCGCCCGCAAAGTAGAAGTAGAGGGCGATCATGCAGAGGAACACCGCTCCCAGCCCGCCAAAGACCACCTTGCTGCTCAGGTCGCGCTGCGTGCGGCCGGCGGCTTCGTGGGCCTCCGCCGACTTCTTCAGGTCGGCGACCGCGCGCTTCATGCCCAGGCCGAGGTTCTTGCGCATGCGGAACAGCGTGAACGACGCGCCCACCATCATGCCGCCCACGGCGATGGGGCGCACGATGTGGAACCAGATGGCGCCGGCGACCTTGGCCCAACCGTCTTCGCCCGAAACGCCTGGCGCCAGTTGCGGCCCCAGGAAGAAGGCCAGCAGCGGCACCAGCAATCCCCAGGCGAAGACTCCGCCGGCGAAGTTCAGCGCGCCCAGCCTGGGCCCGATAATGTAGCCCACGCCCAGGTAGGCGGGGCTGATGGCCGGGGCGGAGAACGTCGACATGGCGCCCGCCTGCACGATGGGCGAACCCGGCGCGCGCGTCAGCGTGACCAGACTTTTTCCGAGTTCGCCGACATGCACCACAAAGTCGCGGCTGGCGGCGAAAACGTTGATGGCTCCCAGGAAGAAGAGCGTCGCGCCCACGCCCATATTGGCGAAGAGGATCTTGGCGGCCCGCGCGCCCTGCTGGCCGGCCTTATGGATCTCGGCCGCGGCCACCGACTCGGGGAAGGGAAGATCGGGATCTTCCACCATGACGCGCCGCAGCAGCGTCACGAACAGGATACCCAAGGTACCGCCAACCGCCATCAGGGCCACCGATTTCCAGTAGCCGTTGGCCAGATCGAACGCCGGCCACACGCCGGCCAGCACGAAGGCGGGAATGGTGAACACCGCCCCCGCCGCGACCGATTCGCCGATGGAGCCGATGGTTCGCGCCATGTTCTCTTCCAGAATCGATCCCTTCATCAGCCGCAGGATCGCCATGCCGATTACCGCCGCCGGGTACGTGGCGGCGATGGTCATCCCGGCGCGCAGGCCCAGGTACAGGTTGGCGGCCCCCAGGACGATGGTCATCACCAGGCCCAGAAGCACGGCGCGGGTGGTGAACTCGCGCATTTCCGTTTTGTCCGGCACGTAGGACCGGAATTTCTTTCCCGTTTCAGGAGGCGTCATGGTAGTCTGGACCTCACTTTATCACTCAGCGCCTTGCCGTCAACTGTCTTTCCGGTCAGTTTCGCCTGCGCGGCTTTCATCACCACACCCATCTGCTTGATGGAGGTGGCGCCGGTTTCCGCCATGGCCCCGGCGACCGCGGCGTCGATTTCTTCTTCGGTCGCGCCCGCCGGCAGGTACGCCTCCAGAATCGCCTTCTCGGCCTCTTCCTTTTCGGCCGAATCGATACGGCCCGCCTTGCGAAACGCCTCGGCGGCATCCACGCGCTGGTTGATGAGGATCTTGAGCACCTGTATCTCGACGGAAGCGTCGATGGGCTTGGGCGAATCGACTTTCTGTTTCATGAGCGCGGCCTTGAGCATGCGGAGCGCGCTCAACCGCGCGGCATCTTTGCTCTTCATGGCTGCGACCATTTCCTGTTGCACCTGATCGATGAGGGGCATGATGTCTGATATTATACGGCCTCGCTTTCATCGGCCTTTTCTTGCGGGAGCGCGGCATGAAAGTTCCTGTCCTGCTTTTGAGGATACAGGAGGGATTCCGGGGCTTCGGGGGTCAATGCCTGTAAGTTGTTGAAAAGAAGCGGGCGAAGAGCTTAAGTGTTGGAGTCAACGATGGGGGAGCATCGAAGGGGAATCCACCAAACTAGAGGGCCTTGCCCTTGGCGGCTTGACCGCGCAGCAGAAACGTTTTCGGCAGCGAGCCATTGCCGCAGATCTTGAAGGAACCGAAATCCCTGTACCAATCGCCCTCCGGCACTTCCGGGTGCGAGTCAATCCAGAGGCGAAGATGATTGAGGTCGGCGATACTGATCGCCCGGTCTCGCATTCGGTCTATCAAGTGCTGGCGAACGCCGGGCGGCAGATTGCCCCACGTCTGGATTGTTGGCATCAGTTGCCGAAGACCATTCGGCCCATCTGATCACCGAGACGCTTGACATCTTCCGGATCGGTGGCGCTCCGGAAGCGCTCGGCGAGGTCGAAGAATTCCTGCTGTTTGCGCTTCTCAGCCTCCATGCCGTTCTCGATGAGTTCCAGCAGCATCCGGTTGGCACTCAGCCTGCGCGATTTGGCCAAGCTACGAACCTGGGCAGCGACGTTTGCCGGCAAGCTAACACTCTGTCGTACAGCCCTGTTGGCGATTCTCATTACACCATTATGCACCAAAATGGTGCGTGATGGGAGCGCCAAGCATCAATCTTCAAGGCCTTCCAGGCTTCCCGCGGGGGACCGGTTATCGGCGCATAACGTTCGCTGTAGAGACGCAACGCCGTGGCGACGACACACAGTTCGCTGACACGCTCTTTATGGACGGGCACTATCCCCCGCTTCTCACCTTGGGTGAGACGTGGACCGAGGGGCAGGGCCGGTGGATGTCCTGTTCAGCGCTCTATGACGGAACGTTCCGCGTCCAACCAGCCTTCGGCGCGCTGAACCAATGTGGTCTCCTGGCAAATGCGCTGCGTCGTTCAATTTACTTCTTCAGGGCCAATCGGCTTGTCCCAGGGTCGCTGGGAGCCTGGGGCTCACTTCGCAGCATGCGTACAATAAGGACAGGGACGTATGCCACGCGCCACGCAAGACGAGTCTGCCAAGTCGGAGCGATTCCACATTCGTGCCACCACGCGCCAGGCCAACCTAATAAAGGCCGGGGCGGCGCGACGCAACGCCGACCTCACCGAGTACATAGTCGATTCGGCTTGCGTGCAGGCTGAGATGGACTTGGCGGACCAGAGTCGTTTCGTCCTGCCGCCCCAGGCGTGGAATGCGTTTGTCAAAGCTCCCGATGCCCCGCCGAAGGCGCTGCAAGGGCTGAAGCGTCTGTTCGCACGCCCTTCCGTTGCCGAAAGCCGCTAGACCCGCATTCGCTGTGCGGGTGCGACACGGTGTCGAACCAGGAGCGTCCCCAGGAGTGGGGACGCGGCAGGCATGAGTGCCTGCGCCACGTTATACCCGCGGGGCATTCCACACGCACTACCATGTGGTGCTAAAACCGGTTACAAATGGCAGAAAAATGTCTGTTATTCTAGAAGACTATTCCTTACGATGTACATCAAAAAACAGCGCTTATTAACTCCCGGTCCGACGCCGCTCTATCCGCCTGCCCTGCACGCGATGATGCGGGCGGACATGCACCACCGTACGGAAGATTTCCGCAAGGTCTACCGAGCTTGTCTGGCGGACCTCAAGGAAGTGATGGGGACGTCGAACGACGTACTGATGTTCGCCGCCTCCGGCACCGGCGCCATGGACGGCGCGGTGTCGAATCTCTTCTCCAAGGGCGACAAGGTGATTGTCTGCGTCGCGGGGAAATTCGGCGAGCGGTGGGCGGATATCGTCAAGGCCTACGGCCTGGACGCCAACGTGATCACCGTGCCCTACGGGCAGGTGGTGAAACCCGAACAGGTGGCAGCCGCTTTGCAGGCGGAACCCGCCACCAAGGGCGTGTTCGTGCAGGCGTCGGAGACCTCCACCGGCAGCGTGCACGACGTGGAAGCCATGGGGCACGCCATCGCCAAGACGGACGCCATCTTCGTGGTCGATGCGATCACCGGTCTGGGCACGATGCCGCTGGATATCGATGGCTGGGGCCTCGATGTGGTGATCGGCGGCTCGCAGAAGGCGTTCATGGTGCCGCCGGGCCTGGCCTTCATGTCGGTGAGCGCGAAGGCGTGGAAGCTCGGCGAGAACTCGAACCTGCCGCACTTCTACTTCAACCTGCAGAAGGAAAAGAAGAGCGGCGACGCGGGCGAATCCAGTTGGACGCCGGCCACCGCGATGATTCTGGCGCTGGGCGAAGCCTTGCTGTACGTCAAGCAGATCGGCATGGCGGATCTGATCAAGAACGCGCAAATGCTGGCGCAGGCCACGCGCGCCGCCGCCGGCAAACTCGGCCTGGAAATCTTCTCGGCCGCGTCGCCGGGTTCCTCGGTGACCGCCATCACGGCGCCGGCGGGCCTCGATTCGGGCGTGATCGTGAAGGAATTCCGCACGCGTTTCGGCTCCATCATCGCCAACGGGCAGGGCACGATGAAGGGAAAGATTTTCCGCATCGCGCACCTGGGCTACTTCGATTTCGCCGACCTGTTCGCTATGATCGCCTGCCTGGAAATCATTCTCAACGCCAACGGACACCCGGTGCAGTATGGAACCGGCGTCGCCGCGGCTCAGGAAATTTACGCGCAGGCCGCCGTCAAAAAGCTGAAGTAAGGGAGCGGGGCCGTCACTTGGGATGGCCCCCGCTTCGCCTCAAATCCTATGAACATTCTCATCGCCGAGCCCCTCGCGCCGGCCGGGATCGAGTTGTTTCAATCCCAGTCCGGCTGGAACGTGATCGTTTCGAATCCCAAGGAATACGCGCAGCACCTCGCGGACGCCGATGCGCTGCTGGTGCGCTCCGCCGTGCAGGTCAACCAGTCCGTGCTGGAGAAGGCGCCCAAACTGCGCGTCATCGGGCGTGCGGGCGTCGGCGTGGACAACGTCGATCTCGACGCCGCCACGCAAGCCGGCGTGCTGGTGATGAATACGCCCGGCGGCAACGCCATCTCGGTGGCCGAGCACACGCTGGCCATGATGCTGGCCATGGCGCGCCACATTCCGCAAGCCAACGCGTCCACCCGCGCCGGCAAGTGGGAAAAGAAAAAGTTCATGGGCAACGAGCTGCGCGGCAAGACGCTGGGCATCGTCGGCCTGGGCAGCATCGGGCGCGAAGTGGTGAAGCGCGCGCGCGCCTTCGAGATGCGCATCGTGGCGCACGATCCCTATGTGACTTCGACCATCGCGCACGATCTCGGCGTGGAACTGCTCGACTTGCCGAAGCTCTACGGGACTAGCGACTACCTGACGCTGCACGTGGCGTCCACGCCGGAGACGCAGGGCATGCTCTCCCGCGAGGCCTTCGCGCGGATGAAGGACGGCGTGCGCATCGTCAACTGCGCGCGCGGGGAACTGGTGGACGAGGCCGCGCTGGTGGAGGCGCTGGCGAGCGGCAAAGTGGCCGACGCTTCGCTGGATGTCTTCAGCGTGGAACCACCGCCGGCGGGCTTCCCGCTGTTCGCGGCGGAAGGCGTGCTGGCCACCCCGCACATCGGCGGTTCCACCGAAGAGGCGCAGGAAATCGTCGGTGTGCGCATCGCCGAGCAGGTGGTGGAATACTTGAAGCACGGCATCGCCATCAACGCCGTCAATATGCCCGCGCTCTCGCCCGACCAATACCGCGCGCTGGGCCCCTACGCCACGCTGGCCGATCGGCTAGGCAACTTCGCCGCGCACATCTCTAGCGGCAATCCGCATACCGTGCGCCTGCACTATTTCGGCAAGATCGCCGACAACGCCACCAGCCTGCTGCGCAACGCGGGCCTGGCC
>JADGNT010000161.1 GCA_017883345.1 Candidatus Solibacter sp.
GTCTACGCCATCCTGAAACTGGGACCGGAAATGGACAAGTTCAAAGCTCCCGAAGGCTATGCCATTGAACAGCACATGGCGGCGCTGCCCACCGATTCCGACCGCTACTCCATGAAATGGGATGGCGAATGGCACATCACCTACGAGGTATTCCGCGATCTGGGGATCGCCTTCGCCGCGGTGCTCATCCTCATTTACGCGCTCGTCGTGGGATGGTTCCAATCGTTCGTCACGCCGCTCATCATCATGGCGGCGATTCCGTTCTCGCTGGTGGGCATTCTGCCGGCGCACGGCATGATGAACGCGTTTTTCACCGCCACCTCGATGATCGGCTTTATCGCCGGCGCCGGAATCGTGGTTCGGAATTCCATCATCCTGGTGGATTTTGTGGAGCTGCGTTTGCAGGAGGGTATGGCGCTGGACGCAGCGGTCATCGATGCGGGCGCGGTGCGCTTCCGTCCCATGCTATTGACGGCCGCGGCGGTAGTGGTGGGGGCGGGGATCATTCTCTTCGACCCCATATTTCAGGGCCTCGCCATCGCGCTGATGGCGGGCGAAGTGGCATCGCTGGCGCTTTCCCGTATGACGGTCCCAATCGTTTACTTCGTTGTGAATCGCAGGAGGAAGGTTGTATGTCCATCGAACGTTATCTCCGCTTGATCGCCGGCTTTTTCGTCATGGCCAGCGTGGCTATGGGCTACTGGGTGCATCCCGGCTGGTTTCTGTTCACCGCCTTCGTGGGGCTGAACCTGTTTCAATCGGCTTTCACCAACTGGTGTCCGATGATGACAATTCTTCGAAAGCTTGGGGTCCGGTCTGAGGCTCAGGGTTGACAGACGAAAGCGTCTGTCCCACGTTGTACTACTATCCATTCGTTTCTTCGCGCGCCGCGACGATTCTTGCGGGGCACTTCGTCGCAGCACCGTAGCGTAGCCTTCCAGGCGGGGTGCCCTCTGGGCCGCCCCCATTCGTGGGGGCATTCTTCCTCCGCGCCGCCGCGCCATAGAACTCTGCGCGATGTTCCGTTTGCGGCTTGCCGCTATGTGGGGCAGGCGGGGAACCCTCTGGGTCGGGAGTGGTTGCTTCTCTGCCTGGCAGCCCCCTAGTGGAAAACCTCGCAGCTTACCGAGCCGCTTATGTCGAAGTGGTTGCCGCGCAGATTGCGGCCCGTTTGACCGTCCAGGTGGCCGCCGCGAAAAGTGATGGCGCCTCCCTGAAGCGTGAAGGTGCCGGAATTCTTGCGGTCGAGATCGGTGTATTTGCCGTCGCTCACGACGCGGAAGCCCAGCCCGATCAAAAGCCGGCCTCCGGTTCCGTAGCAGGCCCATTCTCCGGCGGCGAGCGTGGAGCCGGCGCCTCGCGCCGCTGGCGCGGGCGCGGCGGCGGCGGCCGGCGGAGCGCCGGCAGGCGCCGCACTGCCCTGCAGGCTCGCCAGCGGGATGCTGGAAACACCCGCCGAAGGATTCGGTTTGCAGGTCTTATCGGGGCCGTGGGTCACGGTCATCGCGCCCTGGACAATCCACCCGCCAAAGTCATCGCGGGACAAATCGAATTGGCTTTTGTCCATGCGGCCGACGCAGGTATTGCCGTAGTAGCGGTTGGCCGGGTAACCAGGTTCGTAATCGCGAATCAGCAATGTCACCTGGAACGGGTACCTGGTGTCGTGCGGTGTGCCCGCACGCACATCCTGGAACAGGACATTGCGTTCGGAAATGCCCACCGGACGGAGCTTCAGGAGACTCTGCTGGAGAACCTGCTTCAGCACATCGGCCGTCGGCGCCTGCGCGGACGCCAAGGGCGAGAACGCCAGGGCCGCGATAGAGAAGCCTAAGCCATGCAAAAACCTTTTCATTTTGATACCCTCTCTGACCGGAGTAGGCGCGACCGTCCTATTGTGACACGCCGCGGCGGAATTTCGGGAACGCCCTATTCCCAGCGGCCCGACAGGCGCGCCAGCGGCTTCGCGATGGATTGGAAGCGCACCAACTTCACCGCGTCCCGGCCCCGTATGGAGGCCAGTGCCATGTATCCCTGGTCGAGAATCCAATCGATGTCGCGCTCCGTCAACAGGACTTCGGCGCAGGGCTTGACCTGCTTCTCGCCATCGGCTTCGAAGACGTGCACGGGCAGTCTGTCGATCTCCGCATACGCCCCGGGCCGCATCTCCCATCCGTCATTGGCGAACGCCTCCGCCAACAGTTCAACGCAGGCAAACGCGGGGTTGCCCCAGAGATACTGTCGATGGCCCGGGGCGCCGGGCATCTCCTCAAAATCGAAGCTCTCCACGGGGTTGGTCTTCTTCCCGTACGGCAGCCGCAACAGGAATCGGGGCATCGCCAGGCCGATCCAGCAAGCTTCCGGCAATTGGCGGAGCCGCTCCCAGTCCCGCGCCGCTTCTTCGGTCTCCGTCCCGCTGTTCCCCGGGTCCGCCTCACCCAGAAATGGAGCCCCCGCAAAGCTCATGATCCTGGCAAGGCGGCCAAGCATCTGCGCATCGCCTACCGTCCGCGCGAATGCATAATTGCCCGCCACCACGCTCCACGGGTCCCCTCCCCTGCCCACGGTCTCTTCCACCAGAATGCGCCCCATCTGGCTCTCCCGAAGATCGTCCGCCGCACTCAGGTCGGCCGCGAGTTCCGCCTTGGAGACATCCAGCAGATACAACTTCAACTGGCTGCCGGTCTCGATCGCCCGTACCAGACGAAACACTGCCCGCCACGCAGCCTCCAGAGCCTGAAACGTGGAGTGGTGCAGCAGGGCCCGCATGCGCGCGCCCGATTCCGCGTCCACCATCTCCCGCAACCGGGGCAGTTCAGGGTTCTCCGCCGGCACGGTATGCGGCGCCACCACGCTCTCCACGAAGCGTTGCAGGCCGCCGCGGCGCGTCACGGACGAAGGCGCTCTGGGTTCCGCGGCCTCCACAATGGAATCCAGCAGACTGACGCCCGGCGCCGCGTCCGGCAGAGCGGGGCGTTGCGCTTCCGCCGGCGGCGCCTTCCGCACCGTCGCCGTTGGCGGGGCTTGCTCCTGCGCCCATGCACGGATCTCGGCGGCAGCTTCGCCAAAAGTCGCCGGCTGCTCCAGTTTCCGCCGCACCTCGCGCAGCGCCTGGAATAGCCTGTTTTGTTGGTAGATCCGGTCTGGATGGAAATCGTCCAGTTCCCGGAAGCGCATGCCGGAAAACCCGGGGCCCACGCCGGCCAGCACTTCCTCGAAATTGTCGCGATCGACTTCCACGGGCTTCCAACCCGTGGATGACTGCGCCGCTTGCGCAGCGCGTCCGCTGAAGTCGCCGAACAACAGAATGCGGAACGGAGTCTCGGGTTCGAGCACCGCGGCTGATGGATGGGCGCCTGGATTGACATCCAGCTTCACAGCACCGAAGGAGGACTTGATCGTCATGGCAGCTAACTCCTAACGCTGGCTGAGTGTAGCAAATTATCCATCACCACGCAGGCAGCCGGAGTGGATCCGTGGACCGGCCTCCTGCCCCGCCAGAATCTGCGCCTCCGCCGCCCGCAACTGTTGCCACCGCGCCTCCACCGCTGGCGCGTCCGCGATCTTCCGCGCCAGTTCCAGAAACACCCGGTAGTGCCCGAATTCCGAGGAAAAAAGCGCTTCGTAGAAGCTCGCCAATTCCGCGTCGGCGCTGGCGGCGGCGAGCACCGCGAACCGTTCGCAGGAGCGCACCTCGATTACCGCCGAAACCAGCAGCCGGTCCAAAATCTCCGCCGGATCGCCCTTCCGCACCAGTAGCCGCAGCGAGTTGGCGTACGGGTTCTTGTGGACCCGGTCCAGACGCCCGCCGCGCCGCAGCAGGATGCGCGTCACCTGCGCCAGGTGCGCCGCTTCATCGCGGGCAACGCCCGTCATCGTCTCGACCCACCCCGGGAGCCATTCACCCGGCCAGCGCGTGAGCAGTTCCAGCGCGTTGGTGGCCGCCTTCTTCTCCAGAAAAGCGTGGTCGGCCAGCAAACGCAGCGGGTCGGCCAGCACGGCGTGCGCCCACTCGATAGGAGTACGCGAATCGAGCGGCAGCGCATCGAGCTTGGCAAGTTCGCCTGGGTTCATCACTTATTAAATGTGGCATAAGGCTTCGCCTTGTGCATCCGGCGCCATTCGCAGTTGCTACCATGGCATAACATATGAACCGCCGAAACCTCCTGCGCGCCGCCGCCTGCACCACCGCCGGCCTGATGGCCGGACTGCGCCCGGCGTTTGCCGCCGGCGCCGAGATCGAAGTTTCCCCGCAAGCGCCGGGACCCGCGATCAGCCCGCACATCTACGGGCATTTCATCGAACACCTCGGCGCCGTGATCTACGACGGCATCTGGGTGGGGCGGAATTCCAAGATACCCAACCTCGACGGCATCCGCCGCCAGTTCGTCGACGATATGAAGCGCATCGGCGCGCCCAATTACCGCTGGCCCGGCGGCTGCTTCGCCGACGGCTACCACTGGCGCGACGGCATCGGCCGCGGGCCGCGCCCGCGCACGTACAACTTCTGGCAGGACCGTATGCCGCCCGGGTTGGACCACACCGAGACCAACCAGTTCGGCATTCACGAGTTCATCCGTCTGTGCCGCCTCACCGGCGCCGAGCCCTACCTGGCCGCCAACGTCGGCTCGGGGTCGCCGCGGGAATTCCACGATTGGGTGCTTTACTGCAACGCTCCGGCGAACACCGCGTCCGTGGCCGCCGAGCGCGCGGCCAACGGCGACGCGGAGCCGTTCGGCGTGAAATGGTGGGGCGTCGGCAACGAGAGCTGGGGATGCGGCGGCGACATGAAGCCTCAGGAGTACGCCACACTCTACCGGCGGTTCGTGACCCAGTTCCCGGCCTACGCGCCGAAGCCGTATCTGGTGGCCGTCGGCCCGCGCGGCCATTCGCGCGACCTCGACCTGGGCTGGACGACGGGGTTCTTCGAAGCCATGCAGGGCGGCCACCGGAGTGCGGTCGATGGCCTTTCGATGCACTTCTACACCGATTTCCGCAACACCAAAGAGAGAGTTGCCACCTTCGACGCGCGCGGCTGGTACGACGTGATCCGCGAGGGGCTGCGCACCGAGAGTGTGATCGAGCGCCACTGGGCCCTCATGGGCAAGTACGATCCCAGTCACCACACCAAGCTGATTGTGGACGAGTGGGGCGTCTGGTATCCACCCGGAGAAGAGACCGCGCCCGCGCACCTGCTCAGCCAGCCGCTGACGCTGCGCGACGCGCTTCACACGGCGGTGACGTTCGACGTCTTCAACCGGCACGCCGATAAGGTCGCCATGGCCAACGTCGCGCAGACCATCAATTGCATCCACTCGCTGTTTCTGGCGCAGGGAGACCGCTTCACGCGGACGCCGGTCTACTACGTGTTCGAGATGTACCAGAACCACATGGGGGCGCTCTCGGTGCCGCTGCGCGTGCGCTGCGACGAACTGGAGGTGCCCGCGAGCGGCGGGAGTGTGAAGATGCCAGGCCTTTCGGGTTCCGCGTCGCTCAAGAAGGGAATGCTGACGGTGACGCTGACCAATCCCTCGCTCGATTCGCCGGTGACAGCGCGCATCCGCCTGGCGGCCGGAAATGCCGCCGAGGCGCGCGGCAGCGTGCTCACGCACGTCGATATGACAGCCAGGAACACGTTCGACCGTCCGGACGAAGTGAAGCTCGCGCCACTGGCGGTGAGCGTCCGCGGCGGCACAGTGGAAGTGGCGATTCCGAAACACGCGGTGGTATCGATAGCGGTGAGGGTGAGCTGAAGCGCGCCTAGCGGGCATCGTCTATCCCCTGATTGCAGGCAGCGACGAACCCGTGCGCGAGATTCAAAAGAAGGTGGGCAGCAAGGCGGCATAGGGCGGGTGGGGTCGGCGGTAAAAACCCGGGAACCCGGGGACAAACCCGGGGACAGACGGAACGTTTTCCGGTTTTCTATAGCTCGAAAGAGTCAGGAAAACTGAAGAAAAACCGGGGACAGACGGAACGTTCACTGTTTTTTAAGGATCGAAAGCGCCGGAAAAACTGGAAAACGTTCCGTCTGTCCCCGGGTTTTCCGGGTTTTCCGGAAACTGGAAAACGTTCCGTCTGTCCCCGGTTTTCCCCGGTTTTCGTCGTCCCCGGTTTTCCTACTCGAAATTGCGGCGGAAGTCTTCGAAGGCGCGTTTGAGGTCCGCGACCTCCCGCTCCAGGGCCGCGATCCGCTCGCGATCGGAAGGGCCGCGCTCCGGCGGCGGGGCCTCCGCTTCTTCCGCCACCTCGACATCGCCGGCCAGCAACTGCGCCCAGCGCTGTTCCTTGTACCCTGCCTGGCGGGGCAGTTTCTTGACGAACCCGATCTCCGCCAGTCTCTGTAGCGTGTTTTCCACGGCCTCCAGATCGTCGAAGGTGTAGAGCCGCTCGGTGCGGCCACGCAATTCGCCCACGGTTTGCGGACCGCGGAGCATGAGCACGCAGAGCACGGCCTCCTCGCGGCGTCCCAGGTTGCAGCGCTCGGTGAAGCGATGCTCGTGCTTGGGAACGCGGCTCCCGCCCGAAATCCGCGAGCTCAGTCCCTTGTCGCGCAAGCCGTGCAGGGCGGTTTCCACGGTCTCTTCGTCGTAGGCGGCCACGGGGTCGCGATTGGATTTCTGATTGCACGCGTTGACCAGCGCATTCAGCGACATGGGGTAATACTCCGGAGTGGTCTTCTCCTTTTCCATCAGCGCGCCAAGCACGCGCAACTCGGCAGCGTCCAGTTGCCAGTCCATCTTTTCAGTGTACGTTGTTACCATGTGAATTCAGCGATGTCGTACGAATGGACCGAACCCACGAGGCCAAGCCGCCGCCGTCTGGCCGAACAGCCGTCGCAGTTCTCACGTGAACAAGTCGCGCACGCCATGGAACGCTCGGTGGATGCGCTCGCCGCGCAGCAGACGCCGGAGGGCTTCTGGTGCGGCGAATTGACCGCCGATACCACGTTGGAATCCGATTATATTCTGCTCCAGCTCTGGCTGAATCAGCCGGATGAAAGCGGCTGGAATCCGCCCACCCGCGAGCGCATCGGCCGGGCGGCCCAGTCCATCCTGGAGCGCCAGATGCCGGATGGCGGATTCAATATCTACGCCGGCGGCCCCTCCGAAGTGAGCGCAACCATCAAGGCGTATTGCGCCCTGAAGCTGGCCGGCATGGCGCCAGAGAGCGACGCCATGCGCCGCGCCCGCGAGCGTACGCTGGCACTCGGCGGCTTGCAGGCGGCCAACAGTTACGTCAAGATCAACCTCAGCCTGTTCGGGCTGTATCCGCGCAAGCACGCGCCTTCGGTGCCGCCGGAGATTGTGATGCTGCCGGGCAACGTGCTCTACGAGATGTCGTCGTGGACGCGGTCGATTCTGGTGCCGCTCTCCATCGTGCAGGCGCGCGGAAGCAACCGGCGCGCGCCGGCGGGGTTCAAGCTGGATGAGCTGCTGCTGCCGGGGGTGAGCCTGGCGCTGCCCAAGCGCTGGGGACTGAGCGTGCTGTTCCATCAACTGGACCGCGTGTTCAAAGTCTGGGAGAAGCGCGGCAGCGAGCGGATTCGCGCGGCCGCCATCCGCGAAGCGGAACGCTGGATCCTGACGCGCACGCGCCACACCGAAGGCTTGGGGGCCATCTACCCCGCCATGATGTACTTCATCATGGCGCTGGAGGCGCTGGACTATGCGCAGGACCACCCGGATCGGGTGGAAGCCATCCGCCACTTCGAATCGCTGCTCATCGAGACCGAAGACCGTTTCATTTTCCAGCCGTGCGTGTCGCCGATTTGGGACACGGCCATCTGCGCCTACGCGATGGGGGAAGCCGGGTTGAAAGACGACCCGCGGCTGACCCGGACGGCGGACTGGCTGATCAGCAAAGAGGTCCGGCGAAAGGGCGATTGGAGCATCAAGCGGCCCGATACCGAACCTTCGGGATGGGCCTTCGAGTTCGCCAACGAGTTTTACCCCGATATCGACGACACCGCCATGGTGCTGCTGGCGCTGATGCACGCCAAAGGATCGAACCCGGATTTGCAGGCGGCCTGCGAACGGCGCGCCATCAACTGGCTGCTCGCCATGCAATCCGGCGACGGGGGGTGGGCGGCGTTCGATGTGGACAACAACTGGGCGGTGCTGAATCAGGTGCCCTTCGCGGACCACAACGCGATGCTCGATCCGACGTGCCCGGATATCACGGGGCGGGTGCTGGAGTGCCTGTGCCGGCGCGGCATGGCGGGCCACGAGGCGGTGCGCCGCGGGGTGGCGTATCTTCTGGGGGCACAGGAAAAGGACGGCAGTTGGTATGGCCGGTGGGGCGTGAACTACATTTACGGATCGTTCCTGGCGATGCGGGGCCTGGCGGCCAGCGGAGCGGCGGGGGCGGGGGACGCGCTGGATCGGGCGGCCAAGTGGCTGCGGGCGATGCAGAATCCGGACGGTGGATGGGGCGAATCGTGCGCCAGCTACACGCGGGATTGCTTCGTGCCGGCCCCCAGTTCGGCGTCGCAGACGGCTTGGGCGCTGCTCGGGCTGCGAGCGGCCGGCGACAGCCAGTCGGTGCCATTCCGGCAGGGCGTGGAATACCTTTTGGGGCTGCAAACGGCGGACGGCACGTGGCCCGAAGGGGCGACCACCGGCACGGGGTTTCCCAACGTGTTTTACCTCACGTACGCGATGTACCGCGATTACTTTCCCTTGCTGGCGCTCTCCCAGGTGGGGGACTGACATGAAAAATGGTGGGGCATGCTTTAGCTTGCCAGCCGGCCGGAGGGCCGGCCATGCCTCCACGCCGGTGGTTTTTCGCCCCTGTTGGGATGGGCCTTCGGCCCGCGAAAGCTCATGAAAAACTGCCATGCTGACTTCATCGCCACCCACGAGCGCCCCCGGGA
>JADGNT010000162.1 GCA_017883345.1 Candidatus Solibacter sp.
TCACGCTAAACTGATCTTTTGGTACGAATATGAAACTGCGCGGCATCTTACTCGTGTGCGCCTTGGCGCTGCCGGTTGTGGCGGACGAAGGCATGTGGCTCTTCAATCAGTTTCCCAAGAGTCAGGTCCAGCAGAAATACAGCGTGGAGGTGACCGATGCCTTCCTGGAACATCTGCGCCTCTCCTCCGTGCGCATCGGCGGCGGTTCGGGCTCGTTCGTATCGCCCCATGGTCTGATCTTCACTAACCATCACGTGGCCAGCGATTGTATTTCCAAGCTCGGCAGCGCGCAGCACGACTATATGAAGGAGGGCTTCTCCGCCGCCGGCCCGCCACAGGAACTACCGTGCCCGGACATGGAGGCCAATGTCCTGGTGGCGCTGGATGACGTGACACAGCAGGTCAAAGAGGCCGCCAAGGATGAAACCGTGCCGGCCGAGGCGTTACAGAAGCGCCGCGCCGCCATCGCCCGCCTCGAAAAAGAGTGCATCGATAAGACCGGCAACAATTGCGCCGTGGTCAAGTTCTTCTCCGGCGAGCGCTACGACCTCTATCAATATCGCCGCTATACCGACCTGCGTCTGGTATTCGCACCGGAGTTCGGCATCGCCTTCTTCGGCGGCGATCCCGATAACTTCACCTACCCCCGCTATGACTTGGATATCGCTTTCCTGCGCGCCTACGAAAATGGCCAGCCGGCGTCCACCCCGCAGTACCTCGCGTGGAGCGCCACGGGCGTCAAGGATGCCGATCTGGTGTTTGTGGCCGGGAATCCCGCGACCACGTCGCGCCTGGCCACCGGTTCGCAGCTCGCCTTTTACCGCGATGCGCAATTGCCGCTGCAACTCGCGCGTCTCCAGACGCGCATCGCCATCCTGCGCGAATACGGAGCGCGCAACGAAGACAACCGCCGCGCCGCGCAGCGCAGCCTGTTCGGCTTTTCCAATAGCTTCAAATCCCTCAACGGGAAGTCGCTCGGCCTGAAAGATCAACGCCTCGTAACGCGTAAGGCGGCCTTGGAAACGAAGCTGCGCAAAGCCGTGGAGAACGATCCCAAACTGGGAGCGGGCGCCGCCAAGGTTTGGGACGACGTGGCCCTCGCCTACAAAACGTGGGCGCCCATGGAGAAACCGTTCGAACTGCTGGAGCGCCCGGCCGCGCAAGGGTCGTCGCTGTTCCGCATCGCGCGCCAGATCGTGCGCCTCTCCGAAGAGCGCGGCAAGCCCAACGATCGGCGCCTCACGGAGTTTCGCGATAGCGCCCGCAAGACGCTGGAACTGGCGCTCTACTCGCCCGCGTCGATCGATGACGGCCTGGAGATCGTTCTGCTCACGCAGTACTTCGAAGAATTGAAAGCCCTCGGCGATAACGAAGCCCCGGTGAAGGCGATCCTCCAAGGACGCACGCCGCGGCAGGCCGCCGAAGCCTTTGTGCGCGGCAGCAAATTGAAAGATGTCGCCGAGCGCAAGCGGCTCGCGGCGGATGGCGCGGCGCTGGCGAAATCCGGCGATACGATGATTCACCTGGCGCAACTGCTGGACGCGCCGGCGCGCAAGCTGCGCCAGAAATACGAAGACTCCATCGAATCCCTGGAGGCGTCCAGCGTAGAGCGCATCGCGCAGTATCGCTTTAAAGTGATGGGCGCCACCGACTACCCCGATGCCACCTTCACGCCGCGCGTCTCGTTCGGCGTAGTCAAAGGCTATCGCGACAAGACCGAAGCGCCCGTGCCGTACGCCACCACCTTCGGCGGGCTGTATCATCGCGCCGGCAAGGACGATCCGTACATCCTGCCCGCGCGCTGGGTCGAAGCCAAAGCGGCGCTGGACCCGATCGTGGCGTTCAACTTCGTCAGCACCTGCGACATCACGGGCGGCAATTCCGGCAGCCCCACCGTGAACATCAAGGGCGAGATCGTGGGCATCGTGTTCGACAGCAATATCGAGAGCCTCCCGATCACGTATCTGTACAGCGAAGAACAGGCCCGCAGCGTCCATGTGGCGTCGCAAGGCATCGTGGCGGCGCTGAAAAAAGTCTACCGGGCAGACGGCTTGCTGAAGGAATTGGGTCAGTAGTGCGGCCCGTCACACTCCTGCTCCTGGCCGGCAGACGCCGCCATCGCCCAGCGAGGCAGAGGTGGATCAGGCGGCGGACCTCTTCCTGAAATCCGCAAACTGATACGCTCAAGAAATGCGTTCCGCTACTCTCGCCCTCGTTCTCTGCGGCGTCGCCCACACCGCCGCGCTGCCCGCCAATCTCTTCGATCGACTGCAGTGGCGCATGATCGGACCCTTTCGCGGCGGACGCATCTCCTCGGTCAGTGGCGTGGCCGGCGACAGCACCACCTTCTACTTCGGCAGCGTGGGCGGCGGCGTGTGGAAGACCACCAACACCGGCACTACGTGGTCGCCCATCTTCGATTCCGAGCCCATCGCTTCCATCGGTGCGCTCGCCGTCGCGCCGTCGAACCCCAGCGTGATCTACGCGGGAACCGGCGAGGCCGATATCCGCAGCCAGATCGGCTTCGGCGATGGCATCTATAAATCCACCGACGCTGGCAAAACATGGAACAACGCCGGCCTACGCGACACGCGCCAGATCGCCGCCATCCAAGTCGACCCCCGCAATCCCGATCTCGTCTACGTCGCCGCCCTCGGCCACGTCTACGGGCCAAACGCCGAGCGCGGCGTCTTCCGTTCCTCCGATGGCGGCCGCTCCTGGACCAAAATCCTCGACCGCGGACCCGAAACCGGCGCGGTCGATCTCGCTTTCGACCCCACCAATTCCAAAACCATCTACGCCACCGTATGGACCGCTCACCGTCCGCCATGGAGCACGTACGCTCCCATCGAAGGCCCGGGCAGCGGCCTCTTCAAGACCATCGATGGCGGCGATCATTGGACGCAACTCACCGCGCACGGTCTGCCCGAAGTCCAGTGGGGACGCAGCGGTGTCGCCGTGGCCGCCGGCGGACGCCGCGTCTACGTCCTGATCGACGCCCCCGGCGCCGGCGGACTTTATCGCTCCGATGACGCCGGCGCCACCTGGACCCGCGCCTCCGCCGACGCCCGCATCACCAGCCGCGCCTGGTACTTCAGCGAAATCACCGTCGACCCCAAGAACGCCGACGTGGTCTACGCTCCCAACGTCGCGCTCTATCGCTCCACCGATGGCGGGCGCAATTTCACCGTGCTCAAAGGCCAGCCCGGCGGCGACGATTACCGCGCTCTCTGGGTCGACCCCACCGAATCCCGCCGCATGATTCTCGGCAGCGACCAGGGCACCAACATCAGCGTCGATGGCGGCCAAACCTGGAGCACCTGGTACAACCAACCCACCGCGCAGATGTACCACGTCGTCACCGACAACCAATTTCCCTACCACGTCTACGGATCCCAGCAGGATAGCGGCACCGCCGCCATTCCGAGCCGCACCGATCACGGCCAGATCGACGCCCGCGATTGGTACTCCGTGGGCGGCGCCGAGAGCGGCTACATCGCCGTCGATCCCAAGAACCAGAACATCCTTTACGTCGGCAATACCAACGGCAGCCTGGCGCGCTTCGATAAACGTACCGGCCAATCGCAGAACATCACGCCCTGGCCGGTGCGTGGCGGCGGCCCCACCGCCAACATCTCCACGCAGAAATATCGCTTCCCCTGGACCGCCCCGCTGGTCTTCGCTCCGCTCGAGCCCGACACGCTCTACTACGGCTCGCAATACCTGCTGAAGACCACCGATGGCGGCCTCACCTGGCATGAGATCAGCGGCGATCTCACCGGCGATACGCGCGGCTCTATGAACAATGATGCGCGCACCGCCAAAGCGGCGCCCACCGTCCCGGTGACCCCCGAAAACGCCCGCGAACTCGGCTTCGGCGTGATCTATTCCATCGCTCCCTCGCCGCTCGGCGCCGGCATGGTCTGGGCCGGCAGCGATACCGGCCTGATCCACCTGACGCGCGACGGCGGCAAGACGTGGGCCAACGTCACCCCGCCCTCTGTCGCCGCCTGGAGCAAGGTCACGCAGATCGAAGCCTCCCACTTCGACCCCGGCACCGCCTGGGCCGCCGTGGATCGCCATCGCCGCGAAGACTACCAGCCGTACATCTACCGCACGCACGATTTTGGCAAAACCTGGTCGCTCGCGGTCGACGGCCTCGCCGCGCCGGCCTACCTCAACTCCATCAAGGAAGACCCCGCGCGCCAAGGCCTGCTCTACGCCGCTACCGAACTCGGCGTCGCGGTTTCCTTCGATGATGCCGCCCACTGGCAGCCGCTCCAACTGAATCTGCCCGCCGTCAGCGTGCGCGATCTGGTCGTCCACGGCGACGACCTGGTGATCGCCACCCACGGCCGCGGCTTCTGGATTCTCGACAACATCACGCCGCTGCGCCAGGTGGACGAGCGCTCTGCCGCCACCGATTACGTGCTCTACCACCCCGCCACCGCCGTGCGCATGAATCCCGAGAGCTTCTTCGGCACGCCCTTCCCGCCGGAAGAACCTAAGGCGCAGAATCCGCCCGATGGCGCCATCGTCGATTTCTATCTCAAAGCGGCGCCCTCCGGCGATGTGACCCTGGAGATCCTGGATGCGAAGGGTGAGGTCATGCGCACTTATTCCAGCAAGCCGCGCCCCGAAACGCCGCGCCGCCCCGGAGCAGTCGCCGATTACTGGATCCCGCCGCCCTCCCACCTCACCGCCCGGCCCGGGATGAACCGCTTCGCCTGGGACCTGCGTTACGGCGCGCCCGGCGAAGAAGGCGCCGCCGCCGGCCCGCAGGTGCTGCCCGGAACGTATACTGTCCGCCTGAGCGCCGCCGGCCGCGGCGCAACGCAACCGCTCCAAGTGACGCTGGACCCGCGCTCCACCGCCACCCCCGCGGAAATCCAGAAGCGCTTCGACCTATCGATCTCCCTGTGGCGCGACATGAACCGCGCCGCCGAAGCCTCCCGCGAAGGCGCGGCGCTGCGCCGCGCGCTCGCCGGCCTGCGCCAGTCCGCCGCGCCGGAAGTCGCGGCGAAACTCAATGCGCTCGACGCCGATGCCGCCCGTATTCTCGGCGCCGGCGGCGGCGGCAGGGGTGGACGCGGCGGAGCTGCCGCCGGAGGAACCACCATCGCTGGGGTGACGGCGCTGATGGGCACCGCCCTGGGAGTCGCCGAGAGCGCCGACCGCACCCCGCCTGCCACCGCCTATGAAATCGCCCGGCAGGCGACGCGCGATCTGGCCACCTTGCTGGCCAATTGGAAGACTCTGCGCGACACCAGGTTCAAGGAACTCAACCTGCTGCCGCGTTGACAGACGAGAGCGTCTGTCCCACATGTGGGGCAGGCGCTTTCGCCTGCCAACTGATTTTTTCTCAGCTTATGACGCGCAAGGCGCCACTGGGCGCGACGCGCGCTCAGTCAGCCAGATCGGCGACCTGTACGATGTGCGCCCGGCGCAGGATCGGCCAGGGGATGTCCTCTTCGACGGCGAAAACGAGTTTTCGGCCCAGTACGCGCGCTTCCGCCAGAATGGCGGTGAGCGCCGCGTCAAGCAGGTGAACGCGTCCATGGCCGCCGCCACGGGCTGCATTCGTCACCAGGCTCAGACCGTCCACCAGCACTAAGTCGTGGCTCTCGATGGCATCTTCGATCATGCGGAAGAATGCCTCCTCAATGGCCGCCGGCCCTTGCGCCTGGCGTTCGTTCATAAATTGTTGCGCACCCAGAAACACCCCTCCCCGCACGGCCTGCACGGCCTTCAGAATCGCGGTTTTGCCGGCGCCTGCCACACCCCTGAGAACTGCCACCGGGCTCACGGCGAGGTGGGCCAGCAGACTGTCGGCAGCCTCCTGTTGAACGGAAGTGAGAACGATTTCGAGTTTCATTGGAATAGACCAGCCCGGGCACGGGGAAAGACACTACGACCCGGAATTCAACTACTAAGTGGGAGAACAGAACTTAGGCGAGAGTACGGGAACCGGAAAGCAGGCACTCTCGCGTCGAGTCAGTTGGATGATTCTTCAAAGATATGCCTCCTTTCTTAAGCTGAAAACATACTTTTATAAGTTTATCACGGCGGGGTATGGGCATCAACGCGTTTTTGATTAAGCCGGCTTCATGCGCGGATCGATCCGTATTGACTTTGCGCAGCAAAGTTGTTTACGATTGCAGCTATGAGAATCGGGCAAATCCTGCTCTGCGCGGCTGCGCTCTTTCTCGTTGGGTGCAGTCGGCATAATAATCTCCTGCTCGGCCGCGTCGAGTCTCCGGTCGGCGCAAACACGGTCGTCGTCACGGACTGCTATCGCACCAGCGTTCCCGGCCCGGAACGGGTGGCAGCGACGGCTTACCATTACATGCCCTGCCGGGACGCGGACGTGTGGATCCGCGGGGAGGAACTCACGGTGAACGGCACGAGCTATGGCCACTTGAATCCGGGCGATGGCGTGTTGGTGGATCACGGGGTGGTTTCGATCGAGCGTAAGCCGGAACGCTAACCGTTGGGGGGGCATGCTTTAGCTTGCCGGTCGCCCGCGTGGTTTAGATCGCTCGCAAACAGCAACCCCAACCGCGAGCGCCGGCCAAAAATCGGACTGGCGAAGTCCGCGCTAGCTTGCGCCGCCAAACACCGCCGCGTGATCGCGTACGAACTGCTGGAACGCAATCGGCGCTTTCCGGCCTACGCACTCGACGTTGCTGGTGACTTCCGCCGCCGCGCCGCTTTTGTAATAGCGGTACAAGTCCAAGACCTTGTCCACCTGCCAGGCCTCCATGCCCACGCCCAACATCCACTGCCGCGCCGCTTCCTCCGGCACATCGACAAACCGGATGGTGCGCCCGAGCACCTGAGAGAACCGCTCCGCGATTTCGGCATGCGAGAGCGCCTCGGGCCCGGTGATGGTGTAGCGCTGCCACTCGTGGCCGGGTTCGGTCAACACGTGCGCCGCCACCGCCGCAATGTCACGCACATCCACCGCGCTGAACTTCATCACGCCGGCCGGAGCGTGGAGCGCGCTCCGCGCCTGTATGCTGCCGGCGTTGCCCAGGAGATTCTGGAAGAACCCGTTGGGCCGCAGCATCGTGAAAGGCAACCCCGAATCTTCCAGTTCCCGCTCTCCCTCGCCGTGTTGCCGCCCGAAGAAGAACGGCGCTTGCAGGCTGGCGCCATAGGCTGAGAACTTCACTACATAGCGGACGCCCGCGCGCTTCGCCGCCCGGATGAAATTCCTCTCCTGTTGGGCCGCTTCCGGCGAGAGCGCGGTCAGCAGGAGCGCCTTCTCGACCCCGTCCAGCGCCGCCTCCAGCGTCTCGGGACGCGACAGGTCCGCCTCCACCAGGTCGACGTTCGGGCTCGCGCTGCCCGCGGCCTTGGCGCGATTCCGGACCAGCGAGCGATACCGCACCCCCATGCGTTCGAGCGCCTTCGAAATCTCGCGCCCCGCCGTCCCGGTGCCACCTGTAATCAGAATCATCGATTCGTCTCCGCGGCCGTAGGCTAGTCAAGTTGGCTAGTTATAGAAGTTACGATCCCAGGCGTGGCGCTTGAGCGTGGCCAGCGTCGCGGCCGGCAACGCGCCCAGGTCGCTCAGCGCGGTGTTCGATTCCACGTGGCGCCGCGAACGCATGCCTGGGATGACGCTGGAAACGGCCGGGTGCGACAGGCAGAAGCGGAGTGCGATATCGGGCAGGCTGACACCTTCGCCGAGGTCCCGGCGCAGCCCGTCGACGTGCTCCACCACCTGTTTCTTGCGATCGGCGCCGCGGAAATAATACTCGCGGAAATCGCCCGCTGGGAAGGTGGTGCTTTCGGTGATCGTGCCGGAGAGCGCGCCTTCATCCAACGGGACGCGCGCCAGGATGCCGATATTCATCTCCCGCGCCAGCGGCAGCATGCGCGCTTCCGGCGTTTGGTCGAAGATGTTGTAGATCACCTGGACGGCGTCGATCAGCCCGGTGCGCATGATGGCGAGCGCGGAATCGGGATCGTGCTCGGTGGCGGAGACGCCGGCGCTTTGCACTTTGCCCGAGCGCTTGAGGTCTTCGAACGCGCGGCGCCACTCGTCGCGCTCCACCCACTCGTCGGTCCAGACGTGCAGTTGCAGCAGGTCGATGGTCTCCAGTTTGAGATTGCGCAAGCTCTCTTCGGCGCTGGCGATGAGGTAGTCGTACGGGAAGACGTCGTCGATCGGCGTGCCGGATTTCGCCGGCCAGACGCGATTCTTCGGGGGCACCTTGGTCGCGACGTAGATCCTGCGCCCGGCCGCGCGGACCGCATCGCCCACCAGTTGCTCGCTGTGGCCATCGCCGTAGGCCAACGCGGTATCGATCAGGTTGACGCCCAGAGCGATGGCGCGGCGCAGGGCGAGCAGCGATTCATTGTCGGTGCCGCCAAGCCATTGTTTGCCGCCGATGCCCCAGGCGCCGTAGCCGATGTCGCTGACCTCGATTTTGGTCCTGCCAAGTTTGCGATATTGCATACCCTCAGCTTAATACGTGGCATAAGGCTCTGCCTTGTGCATCGTGGGACAGACGGTGCGCCGGGATAAACCGGCATGCAATCGGGAATGAAAGAGTCCTACAGGAAAGGAGCAGCGAATCCATCCTGACTCCGAGTCTTGCGGGGCGCATCGTGAGGTGCGGTCCGAAGCGTAGACAGGGGCAGCGACGGGCAGGGTATGGAGCTTCGAAAACCACGAACTGCGGTCGCCGGCCCTGTCGTCTGAAGGGGAAGGCAACACGCTGCCACGGCGCTACATCGCGCGCCGGGCGGCGGACCCACGTAGTCTGAGACCCCTGGCACGCCGCGAAATTGGGCGCCCTCTGGGCACACGAGAACCGGGAGACCTCATTACCGGCTGCG
>JADGNT010000163.1 GCA_017883345.1 Candidatus Solibacter sp.
CCCCTATCCGATCCCTTGAGCCCCCAGTTCGCTCCCGTAACACGCCGATCACGGCAGTCTGGCCGGCAAGCGAGTGGGTTCGAGGTGTCCTGATCGCGGAGGGGGTTGCGCGGGCCGATGCGGCTTCGGACGCGGCGGGTGCGGAGAGGGTAAAATGGAAAGAGGAAATGCCTGAGGTAACTCGATTCTTTGGGATTGTGGTTCGAATGTACTTTAGAGACCACAGTCCCGCACATTTCCATGCCGAATATGGCGAATACGAGGCCCTCGTTGAGATAGAGACGCTTTCCATCCTCAGGGGAGACCTCCCGAGGAGAGCCATGGCGTTGGTACTCGAGTGGGCAGCCCTTCATCGCCAGGAACTGAGAGCGGACTGGGAACTGGCTCGTAGTGGAACGCCTTTGGAATCCATCGCCCCACTAGACTGAGGAGGAGACATGAGATTGGTTCGCATCCGGGAAGCGAAGCCGCTGGGCAACTATCGCGTACAGCTCACACTGACCGACGGTCGCATAGTCGAGAGAGATCTCGGACCAATGTTGGTAGGTCCAGTTTTTGCCGAGATCCGGAACGACGAGGCACGATTTAGGGAGATGCGTGTGGAAGGCGGCACTCTGGTTTGGCCTACCGGCGCCGACTTGTGCCCCGATGTTCTGATCTGGGGTGGCTTGCCGCCGGCCGATGCGGCTTCGGACGCAGCGTGAGCGGTTGTTGGCGACAGTTCCGACGACACCGAGCCAGTCTCCTCAGGTCCCATCCTGTTGGCTTGCGGCAACCTGAAGGTGAAGTACTCCGCAAGTCACCTGTGAGCCTACACGCAGTTTCATGAAATTGGGCTATGCGCGCCGCCGCCCTCCCAGCGCCGGCCTGCGGCAATCTGCCGCGTCCACCCTGCTCCCAGGCGTGGCAATTCTCCGCGCGCCCCCTTTTTGGACGGTGGCCCCTGCCAATCTTTTGTTGGAGTTCCAGTCTCCGTCACATGGCACCCAACGTGCCCCATTAGAGGAAAGTGGACTTCTAACCCTATATGCATCGCATCGTCCTACAATCCCTTCTCATCGCTTGTATCCTGACCGGCACCCTTTCCGCCCAGCCGCGCCTCATCAAAGGTCCCATCCAGGACACGCAGCGCGCCCGCATGACCGGTCACGTTCACCCCATGGCGAAGGCCGAAAACGATCTCGGCCCGCTGGACGCTTCCATAACCCTGTCGGCCATCACCCTCGTCCTCGGCCAGACGCCCGAACAGCAGGCCGATCTCGACCGCCTCCTCACCGCGCAACAGGACCCCTCCTCGCCGGACTACCACCGCTGGCTCTCGCCCGAGCAATACGCCGATCGCTTCGGCGCCTCGCTCGACGATATCGCCAAGATCACCGCCTGGCTCGAGCGGCACAACCTCCACGTCACCACCGTCGGGCGCGCGCGAACGTCGGTCGTCTTCACGGGCGCCGCCGGCGACGTCGAACAGGCGCTCGAAATCAGCTTCCACCGCTACAGCGTGGACGGCCGCAACCACTTCGCCAACACCGCCGAGCCATCCCTGCCCATCGCCCTCCAAACCGCGATTCGCGCCATCCACGGCCTCCACGATTTCCGCATGCAGCCCAAAGCCGTCCTCCGCCCGGCGCTCGACCCCAACTACACCTCCTCCACTTCCGGCAATCACTACCTGAGCCCCGACGACCTCGGCACTATCTACAACATCAAAGCCCTTTGGAACGCCGGATACGACGGAACCGGACAGAAAGTCGTCATTGCCGGCCAAACCCGAGTCAACCTCGCCGACATCCAGCAGTTCCGCGCGAAGTTTCAGCTTCCGGCCTCCGATCCCCAGTTGATTCTCGTGCCCAACACCACAGATCCCGGAACCGTGAAAGGCGATCTCGGCGAAGCCGATCTCGATCTGGAGTGGGCCGGCGCCACGGCTCCCCAAGCGACCCTCGTCTATGTCTACTCCTACAACGTCACGGACGCCGTGCAATACGCCATCGACCAGAATCTGGCCCCCGTACTCAGTGTCAGCTACGGCCTCTGCGAACCCCTCACGCCGCGCTCGGACATGCTCACCATGCAATCGTGGGCGCGCCAGGCAAACGCGCAAGGCATGACCTGGGTGAACGCATCCGGCGATTCCGGCGGCGCCGATTGTCTGTCCGGCACTTCCAGCAACGGCGCGGGACTCGCGGTCGACTCTCCCGCCGACATTCCTGAGGTCACTGGCATCGGCGGCACCGCTTTCCGCGAAGGCTCCGACCAATACTGGAACGCGGCGAACAACGCCAACGGCGGTTCGGCCATCTCGTACATTCCCGAGACCGTCTGGAATGAAAGCACGCCGGGCAATCCGGGCGCGGGCGGCGGCGGCGCCAGTACCGTCTTCGCCCAGCCCACGTGGCAGACCGGTCTGGGCGTGCCGAACAACGGCGCGCGCAACGTTCCCGATATTTCGCTCGCCGCCTCGCCCGATCACGATGGGTACATGGTCTACTCCGGCGGCCAGCTCGCCGTCTTTGGAGGAACTTCCGCCCCCACCCCTTCCTTCGCCGGAATCGCCGCTCTACTCAATCACTATCTGGTGTCCACCGGCGCTCAGACCGTCCCCGGCGTCGGCAACATGAACCCGCGCCTTTACGCCCTCGCCCAGTCCGGAACCGGCGTGTTTCACGATGTCACCGCCGGCGACAACATCGTCAATGTGACCTGCGGTGCGCGCGCGCGCAACTGCGTCGCCGGCTCGTATGGCTATGCGGCGGGGCAGGGCTATGACCAGGCCAGCGGACTCGGTTCGGTCGACGCCTATAACCTGGTGACGGCCTGGCGCGCCGGCTCTTCCGCCCGGGCGTCCGCGTCCGTCGCCCTGCAGGCGACAGCGACGTCGGTGGCGTCCACCGGTTCCGTCACCATCACCGCAACCGTAACCAGCGCCAGCGGCGCCACCCCCACCGGCGCCATCACGTTCACCTCGGGCGGCAAGCAGATCGGCGTCGCGTCGCTCAGCGGCACGGGGTCGTCTGCCTCCGCCAGCATCACGGTCGCCGCCGCGCAACTCCAGGTCGGCGCCAACAGCATCGTGGCCCAGTACGGAGGCGATACCACTCTGAATGCCGCCACCGCGGCCATCACCGTCGCCGTCACGGTGACCTCGTCCGGTCCGCCAGCCATCACCGGTCTGGCCAACGGCGCCTCCTTCCGTCAGACTTACGCTCCGGGAATGGTGCTCACCGTCTTCGGGTCGAACCTCGCGGACACAATCTGGATCGCGTCCAGCGTGCCTCTGCCTGTTCAGTCGTCCGGAGTCAGCGTGAAGATCGGCGCCGTGAACGCCCCGCTCTACTATCTTGCCCCGGGACAACTCAACGTGCAGATTCCCTACGAGACTCCGCTCAATCAGCCTGTCACCCTGACCGTCACCAACAACGGCCGCACGGCGGCCACCACGCTCATCGTCGCTTCCGCCGCGCCCGGTCTGTTCACGGATGCGAACGGGGCGATCGTGCCGGCCGCTACGGTGGCGCGCGGCGCCGTTGTGACCTTGTACCTTACCGGCGCAGGCGCCGTGTCTCCGGCCATTTCCACCGGCGCGGCCCCCGCCGCCGGCACGCCCGTCGCGCAGTTGCCCGCGCCCGTGCAGTTGACCGCCGTTTCCATCGGCGGAGTCGCTGCCATCATCGAGTTCGCCGGAATCCCGACCGCCTTGGTCGGCGTGATGCAGATCAACCTACGCGTCCCCACAACCGCACCGCTCGGAACCGAGGCCGTCGTAGTCACCATCGGAGGCGCCGCAAGCGCCCCGGCGACCATCACCGTTACGGCGCAATAAGGAAGGGATTGCTTGATCGGGAGACGTGTCGGGTCACCACCTTACCCCGCCGCCATTCTGACGTTGTGATCTGTGACTCCCGCGCTCCTTGCCCGCCATGAGGAGACCGACCGTCCCAATCACTCGCAGACCCGGAGATGTGGCAAGCCGTCGCGCAGGCTGTTCATCCGGAATGAGCAGAGTGGCTCCCAACTCCAAACCCTAACGGTATCAAAGTGGAGCCGCCTACTACGTGAGCCAGCGGCGAGAACCAGAACAGGTCCGTCTGCATCGGAAAGCGGCGGCCCTGGGGATACAACTGGTGCCGGCCGCATAAGCGCCAAAACGCCACGACGAAGAATCAACCAGTTGCGGGGAGGTCCGGAGAGAAGACAGCGGCCGAGGGGTGGCCCGGGAGTCGGCGGCGGAAGCGCCACATACTCCATATACTAAGGTCGCGGTGTTGGCGGCAAATCGCTGGTTTGTGCGACAGGTCCGAGGGATTCAACCACAGGGGGTGCAAGTCATTGATTCGGAGTAGGCTCGGCGGATATGTCCACATGGCGGCGCGGTGTTTTTCGGCGGCGACGGCATGGGGCATATTTCGACGCCAGCTATCCATTTGATTCTACGCCAGATAAAAAGGCGGCGAGAGCCGCGGTTTGGCCCTCCAGATGCGATTACAAGGGATGGAAATGGAGTAAACGTTATGACCGTCGTACTGGTTCTTGCCAGCTTCCTGGTATTCATCGTGGTGGATTATTTCCTGAATCGGCGTAGGGCGATCCAGACGGTTTCTGGGGAAGCCTCGCCGGCGGTGGCCGCCGCCTGGGGCGCCGGCTATGTGGATGGTTTCCTGGTCCCACCAAGCCTTTCGTACCATTCCGGCCACAGTTGGCTGGTGCGGGAACGGAAGAACGTGGTGCGCGTGGGCGTGGATGAGTTCGCGGCTGCGCTGGCGGGCAGGATCGAGAAGATCGAGCTCCCCAAGGCGGGCCAATGGATCCGGCAGGGGCAGAAGGCGATTGCCCTTATCCGGGACGGCCAGAAGAGCGAGATGGTCTCGCCGACCGAGGGCGAGGTGATGGAAGTGAACGCCGACGTGCTGACCAACCCGGCTCTGCTGCGGCAGGATCCGTACGGAAAAGGCTGGCTGCTGAGCATACACGTACCCGACGAGGAGAACACGGGGCGGAACCTGGTTCCCAAGGTGTTGGTGGGCGCATGGATGCGGGAGGCAGTGGAGCGCCTCTACGCGCGCCAGCCGGCGCTGGCGGGTGCCGTGGCGGCGGATGGCGGGCGGCCGGCGGAAGACCTGCTGGCGGCGCTGCCCGGGACGAACTGGAAGGACGTCACCAGCGAGTTCTTTCTGACGAATTGACTCGAAGACGACGAAAGTGAGCAGGCCGATTGCCGATCGGCCGCCATAGCGCCAAGCTGCAAACAGAGACTGTGCAGAGCCCGCAGGGCGAAAGATAGTAGCCCACGGCGCACAGCCGTGGGTAGCAGGCGGGCACATTGGTCCAGCCCCGGACCGGGGGGTTAGAAGGCACCGCCGCATGGCTTCCGCCCCGTCCCGGGGCTGGGCATGGACCGCCTTGCTCCCAGTGCTGGCGCACTGGGCTACTATCTGACGCCCTTCGGGCTGGGCCCGCACGGTGGCAACTGAGAGCCTGATGCCATTACAAACTGCTGGGTTCTACAACAGGGGCGTAGGATTCAGCGACACCGGGTGTAAGGCGATGATTCTGTGAGGGATGGCGGCGATTCTCAACATCTCCCTGTTGAGTTTTCCGACGCCTATGCCGTGCTGCAAATACCTACACTTGTATCTGTATGATTCCACGACACATAGAGGGGTAAAAAACAGCGGCGTTTGGCCTTCCAGGTGCCTTTATGGAAGACAGAAAGGCGGTAAACGTTATGACAGTTCTTCTAGTTCTCGGCACCTTCTTGGTTTTCATTGCTTTGGATTACGTCTTGAATCGTCGCAGGGCTATCCAGATGGTACCCGCGGAAGCCCATTCGGCCGCGGCTGCTCGGTTCGGTTCGGACTATGTGGATGGTTTCCTGGTACCGGAAAGCGTCTCCTATCACAGCGGGCACAGTTGGCTGGTGCGGGAGCGCCAGAACGTGGTGCGCATGGGCGCGGATGAATTCGCCGCCGCGCTGGTGGGCAAGATTGAAAAGATCGAACTGCCGAAGCCCGGCCAGTGGATCCGGCAGGGGCAGAAAGTGATTTCCTTCTTCCGCGACGGCCAGAAGACGGAAATGGTCTCCCCGACCGAAGGGGAAGTGATGGCAATCAACAGTGAAGTGCTTGAAAATCCGGCACTACTGCGCCAGGACCCCTACGGCAAAGGCTGGCTGGTGAGTGTCCACGTTCCCGACGAGGAAAACACCACACGGAACCTGATCCCGCGGATGCTGGTGGGTGAGTGGATGCGCGAAGCGGTGGAGCGCCTGTATGCGTTGCAGCCGACGCTCGCGGGTTCGGTGGCGGCGGATGGCGGAAGGCCGGCGGACGACCTGATGGCGGCACTGCCCGGCGCCAAGTGGAAAGAAGTCACCGGCGAGTTCTTCCTCACGATGTAGCCCCGGCTTGGGGCGTTGTGCAACCCCTGTTTTGGGGCGCTGTAAAGATTTGCTACACATTTCACATCGTTTTCTGTTAAAAAGGAATTGAGGGTCTCAATATGTCGAAGGCCATACTGTACGACAGCACCCTGTGCATCGGCTGCAAAGCCTGCGAAAGCGGCTGTGCGGAGCGCTGGGGACTGCCGTACAACGACAAAATCGCCGCGGAAGAGACGATTTCGGCCCACAAGCTGACGGCCGTGGAAACCCACGGCGAGCGGTACAGCCGCCGCTTGTGCATGAATTGCCAACAACCGGCGTGCGCTTCGGTGTGTCCGGTGGGCGCATTGCAGAAGACGGCCCTGGGGCCGGTGGTATACGACGCGGATAAGTGCATGGGCTGCCGCTATTGCATGCAGGCCTGCCCGTTCCAGGTGCCATCCTACGAGTGGAACAGCCGCCTCCCCAAGATGCGCAAGTGCGATATGTGCTCCGATCGGCAGATCAAGGGCAAGCCGACGGCGTGCGCGGAAGCCTGCCCGGTGGGCGCGACGGTGTGCGGCGAGCGGGATGAGTTGCTGGGGGAAGCGCGCAAGCGGATCGCCGAGAAACCCGGCGGGTACTACAACCAGGTCTACGGTGTGAAGGAAGTAGGCGGCACCAGCGTGCTCTACCTTTCGGCGGTGCCGTTCGAGCAGATCGGACTACGCACCAACGTTCCGATGGAAGCGTTGCCGGAAACCACCTGGCGGGTGCTGGAACTGGTGCCGGACGTGGTCTCCACGGGAACGGTGCTATTGGGCGGGATCTGGTGGATCACCAACCGCCGGGCCGAGGTGGCCAAGAAGGAGGGCCGGCGCAGATGAAACTGCAATTCCCCAAAATTACCGTTTGGCGCGCAATTTTCGCTGGGATCATGCTGAGCGGGCTGTATGCCACGTACCTGCGGGTGATGTACGGACTGGGCGGCTCCACCAACATGAGCGATAAGTTTCCCTGGGCCCTCTGGATCGCCTTCGACGTGATGTGCGGGGTGGCTCTGGCGGCCGGCGGGTTCACGCTGGTGGCATTGGTACACATCTTCAACATCGAACAATACAAGCCGGTGCTGCGGCCGGCGATATTGACTGCGTTTCTGGGCTACTCGCTGGTGGTGGTGGGGCTGCTGTACGACCTGGGGCGGCCGGACCGGTTGTGGCATCCGCTGGTGATGTGGAACCCGCGCTCGGTGATGTTTGAAGTGGCGTGGTGCGTGACCCTGTACACGACGGTGCTGTTCCTGGAATTCCTGCCGATGGTGTTCGAGAAGTTCGGGATGCACAAGCCGCTCGAGTGGATCCACAAGATCTCGGTGCCGCTGATGATTCTGGGTGTGCTGCTTTCCACCCTGCACCAGAGTTCGCTGGGCTCGCTGTTCCTGATCGTGCCGGAGAAGTTGTATCCGCTGTGGTACACGCCGATTCTGCCGTTGCTGTTCTGGATTTCGGCGATTGTGGTGGGCCTGGCGATGACGATTTTCGAAAGCTGGCACAGCAGCCGCGCCTTTGGCCGGGCGCTGGAACTGCCGCTGTTGGCGAGCCTGGGCCGGGTGCTGGCGGTGTCGCTGAGCGTGTACCTGTGGATTCGCTTCCTGGACATGAGCCATCGCCACGTGTTCGGCCTGCTGTGGCTGAACCGGACGGAGACCTGGCTGTTCTGGTTGGAGATTGCGCTGATGGCGATCCCCGCCGTACTGCTGTTTCAAGCCAAGGTGCGAATGCGGCCGGGGGCGCTATATGCCTGTGCGGTGATGGTGGTGTTCAGCGTCATCACGAATCGGCTCAACGTGGGCATCACGGGCCTCGAAGCCGGCAGCGGCACGCATTACATTCCGAAGTGGAGCGAGGTGGCGGTGACGCTATCGATTGTGGCCGCGGGCTTCGCGATCTTCCACTTCGTGGCGCAGAACTTCCCGGTTTTCGAGGTGGCGCGTGAGGCGTCGCACGCGGAGCTGGCAGAAACGGAGGAAGACCCAGTCGCCGTCTGATGCAACCGCCGAGCAAATTCCGCCTGGGACTGGCCGCCAAGCTCGCGACCTGCGTGGTCGCGAGCACGGCGGCTTTCTTCGCCTTGTTCGGGTATCTCAACCTGCGGATGGAGCGCAGCCACTTCGAGGATCTGATCAAACAGTCGGCCTACCGGACAGCCGATGTGATTCTGCGCAGCACGCACTACGAAATGCTGCACAACGATCGCGATGCGCTGTACAACATCATTCACGAGCTGGGCAGCGAGAACGGCATCCGGCGAATCCGCCTGTTCAACAAGGAAGGGCGGATCACGCTCTCCACCGAAGCCGGCGAAATCGACACGGTGGTGGACAAAAACGCCGAAGCCTGCTACGGATGCCACCAGCAGTCCGCGCCAATCGCCAAATTGAACCGCAGGGACCGCGCAC
>JADGNT010000164.1 GCA_017883345.1 Candidatus Solibacter sp.
ATATGCGGATCAAGTCCATCTGTCTGCTCTTTCTCCTCGTCCTGCCGCTGCAGTTTGCATGCGCGCAAAGCACCGTGCCCACGTTTCAGCACGCTGCCGGCCAGGGCTCCTACACTCTCGTCGGCCGCGATCCGGCACAGGGAGGCGCCACCACCATCCCCACGGTGCTCGTTCCCATCACGCTCTCCTTTGACGCGAAGAAGACCGTGCCCTTCATCATGGACGCAGCCCCGGACGTGCCGCGCGTCCTCCGCTCGCCCGTCTTTTCCAAGTTCGCCTTCCCCTCCGGCGGCGCCACACAGTATGCCGACGCCATGCTGCGCACCACCTTCCCCAAGGCTGACGGGTGGCATACGCTGCTCGGCAAGCCAGAGTTGAAGCCTGTGAAGATCGCCGTCCCCGTCGGCTACGGCTACATCCTCACCTCAAAGAAGACCGGCGGCGCCTTCGCCATCCTCGACGTCGAGTTTCTGCAAAAGGAACTCTTCAAGCAACTTCCCAAACAGGAAGGCAAGCTCGTCATCGCCATGACGCATAACACCACTTACTACGCCGATGGCGACGCAACGGTGTGCTGCTCTTGGGGAACGCACGGCGTCGACTCCACCACCGGAACCTCCTTCGTGCTCGGCTCGTATCTCCAAGCCGCACCCACCGTTGTCGAAGACGGTGACGTGCAGCCGCTCACTCAGCAGCTCGGGGAGTTCATCAACGATCCCCTGCACGATCCCCTGCTCCACGGCCGCAACGTCAAAGTTCCGGGAAACACCTTCCCCAGTTGGATGCGTCCCGCCTCGATGCGTCCAGGCGACCAGGGCGGCTGCGGTGGCACGGGCGTCGCCTCCACCTACTTCCTTCTCGAACCCACCAATACCAACCCCAAGAACAATATCCCCGCATCGAAGGCCTTTGTCGCCCATGTCGGCGGAACCACCTGGCACCTGCAGAACGTAGCCCTGCTGCCCTGGTATACCGGCGCCTTGGAAGGTCTCGGCGGTACTTACAGCTTTCCGGACCCGCAGGCGCTAACCGACCCTTCCAAGCCGTGCCCGGCACGCGGTGGACGTCCTGGCGCAGGCGGTAGTGCGTCCGCACCCCCTAAGCCCACGGTCGCGGCGGTCCCGATGAGCGGCTCGCCTAACGGCCATCGGCTCATCGGATACTGGACCGGCTACGGCGCCGCGGGTTCCATCTTCCCGCTCCGCGAGGTCTCGCCGCAGTGGGACGTCATCATCGTCGCCTTCTCTACACCGGATAGGAATGCACCGGAAGGGACCATGCAGTTCCACACACCCGCCGGACTCGATACCGAACAGTTCAAGGCCGGCATTACCTACTTGCAGAGCCAAGGCAAGAAGGTCATGATTTCCCTCGGTGGCGGCGGCCAGCACTTCACGCTCGCCGATCCGAAGCGCGCTCCGAACTTCGTCTCCTCTGTCACCCGCATTGTCACCGAGTACGGCTTCGACGGTATCGACATCGACTTCGAAAGCCCGTCTCTCTCCATCGACCCCGGAGACACGGACTTTAAGCATCCCACCACGCCATCCATCGTGAACCTCATCGCGGCCCTGCGCCAGTTGCGCGATCATTTCGGCCCCCGCTTCATGATCAGCCTCGTGCCCGAAGGTACGCAGATCCCCTCTGGCTACCCCAGCTATGGCGGCCAGTTCGGCTCCTATCTGGCCATCACGTACGCCATCCGCGACATCCTCTCCTTCATCGATGTGCAGAGCTACAACACGCCGCCGCTGCAAGGCCTCGATGGCGAGATCTATCAGCCCGGCTCGGTGGACTATCACGCCGCCATGACAGAACTCCTGCTGCGCGGCTTCAACGTTGGAGGCGATCCCAAGCAGTTCTTCCCACCGATGCCGGCCGATAAGGTTGCCGTCGGCTTCCTCACCGGAGACACAACGCCCGCCATCGTCAGCGAGGCGATGGACTACATCATCACCGGCAAGGCTCCCGCCGGAACCAGGTACAAGCTGCGCGAGCCCACTGGTTACTCCCGCATGATCGGCGCCATGTTCTGGACCATCGACGCCGACCGCCGTGGCAACTACAACTTCTCCAACGTCGTCGGCCCCCAGCTCCACAGCTATCCGGCAACCAAGTAGTCTTGGTAACGAGGAACCGCCGGCACGCATCCGTGGCCGGCGGTTCCTCGTGCTTCCCGCATAGATCTCGCCTGACGCAGCAGTGTCTACCCGCCACCCGGTTCGCCGTACAGTACATACCAGAAGATCCGTGCCTCCGCCACCGGCGCACCCTTGACCTCGCTTGACACTCCGCCATGCGCGCCACTATGGTAATCAAGGGAACGTCACCAAACTTATGATTCGAAAATCGCTTGTCGTGTTGGCCTTGCTTGGCGCCAGCGCCCTGTTTTCGGCATCGCGCAATCTGGAGATCTATTGGATTGACGCCGAGGGCGGCGCGGCGACGCTGATCGTCTCGCCCAGCGGCCAGTCCATGCTGGTCGACACCGCCAATCGCACACCGGACGATCGCGACGCCAAGCGGATCTTCGCCGCCGCGCAGCAGGCCGGCCTCAAGAAGATCGATATCCTGCTCACCACGCACTTCCACAGCGATCATATCGGCGCCATGCCAGCCTTGGCGAAGCTGATTCCCATCGGCATGTACCTGGATCACGGCGAGAGCGTGGAAATGAGCCGCCCGCAAGTCGCGGCAGCCTATAAGGCCTACGTCGAGTTGTCCCAGGGAAAACGCACGATCCTCAAGGCCGGCGATCGTATCCCGCTCAAGGGCGTCGATATTCAGGTGGTCATGTCCGCCGGCAAGGGGATTACGCACGGTTTGAAAGGTGGCGGACCGAATGCCGCACTATGCCAGGACTGGAAAGAGAAGACGACGCCCGAACCCGATCCCGACAACGACCAGAGCGTCGGCTTCCTGCTCAAGTTCGGAAAATTCAAGTTCCTCGATATGGGCGATGTTACCTGGAACTACGAGAAACAGCTCGTATGTCCGGCCAATCTGATCGGCACCGTGGATCTCTTCCAGACCTCGCATCACGGTCTGGACCGGTCGAATTCGCCGCAGTTCGTCTGGTCGATTCAGCCTCGCGTGGCGGTTATGAACAACGGTCCCCGCAAGGGCGGTCCGGCCACGGTTTTCGAGGTCTTGAGGAAGTCTCCGGGCATCCAGGACATCTGGCAGGGACACCTCGCCCTGGGCACGCCAAAGGAAGTCAACACGGACGAACAGATGATCGCCAACCTGGGACCCACTGCCAATTGCCCCGCCAATCTGCTCAAAGTCTCCGTGGCGCCGGACGGCAAGTACACCGTAACCAACGCGCGCAACAGCTTCACCAAGACCTATTCATCGAAATAGTGTCCTCGGTTTTCTTGGCGTCCTTTGCGCCTTTGCGCGAAACTATTCTGTCCATTGCCTTGCCGCGCCATCGTGCGCCATGCGCTATGATTCCCCTTTCACATCGCCATCATGAAACCACCACGTCTCCTGTTGTCAGCCGCCATCGGCGTTTGCCTGCTGGCAGGGTTCTCCGGCACGGCGTCCGGCCAGCCCGAGGTAATGGCCTGGGGTAACTTGACGGGCATCCGCGTGGACGGCTACCTGTTGGAACTCAACACCAGCATGTGCATCGCACAGCCGGATGGCGTCGGAGTCTCCCGCACCGGCAGGGAACGCCAGACCAATGCCTACTCCCGCAGCGGCAAAATCGAGACCGTCAAGATCCAGATGCGCACGCCGAAAGAGTTCCGCGACCAAGGCACGGAGTGGGCGATTGCCGGAACCGAGGTGGTCGAAGACACCGGGACCGGCTCCGCCAAAATCGATGTCGAGTTCTCCGCGCCGGAAGAGGCCAACATCGGTGGCGCTTACCTCTGCCTCGATCTTCCCGCCTCGCTGTTCTCCGGCGGCACGGTGCAGCTCATCGACCCCGCGCCGCCCGGCGCGGCGCAGGCTTCTCTCGCCGCCGGCGTCGCCGAACAGAATGAGTACCTGCGCGCCACAGCCGCCGGCGTGCGCTTCCTCACGCCGCGCCGCCAGATCGAAATCATGTTCAATGAGCCGGCCGACGTCCTGGTGCGCGACGATCGCCGCAAGGGCAGCTACGATATCCAGGTCCTTCTGGCCGTGGCCACGGGCAAGCTCGCGGCAGGCCAGCCTGTCCGCAAAAGCTTCGCCCTGAAGGTCACCGGCGAGGTCGACCGGAATCCCGTGGAGTTCTCCATCGACGCCTCGCGCCCCGGCCAGATCTTCGACGGACTCGGCGGCAACTTCCGCCTCCAGAACGCCCGCACGGATCCCCAGGTCATTCAATACTCCCTCGACAACCTGCGAATCGCCTGGGGACGGGTCGAGATGCCGTGGTCCCTCTGGCATCCCACCGAGGACGTGGATCCGCTGGCCGCGGCTCGCGACGGCAAAGCCAACCCGCGAGTCCTACAGGCCATGGAGATGGCCCGCAAGCTGGCGCAAAAGGGCATGCCCGTGATCGTCAGCGCCTGGTCCGCGCCCTCCTGGGCGGTACTCGGCAGCTTGGGCGGCCGTGGCGGCGCCGGCGCTCCGCAAGGGGCCACCCCCCAAACGGGCGGTAGAGGCGCCCCGGTGGCGCAAGGCTCGGTGGGCGGTCAGGCCGCCGCCGGCGCTCCCGGAACTTCCCCCGCCGCGGCAACGCCCGGCGCCCCCGGCGGCGGCGTCTTCCCGCCCCGCCCACCCGTCGGCCCCCGTGGCAATCCGCTCAACCCCGAGAAGATGGACCGCATCAAGGAGTCCATCGCCGGCTACCTCGTCTACCTCAAGGAAAAGTACGGCGTCGAAGCCGCCATGTTCTCCTTCAACGAGTCGGACCTGGGCATCAATGTGCGCCAGACCCCAAGGGAACATGCCGAACTCATCCGCACCCTGGGCGCTTACTTTGCCTCCCGCGGACTGGCCACCAAGCTCGCGCTCGGCGACACCTCCGACGCCAACCCCATCGATTTCATCAAGCCCGCCATGAAAGACCCCGAGGCGGTGAAGTACATCGGCGCCGTCGATTTCCACTCCTGGCGCGGCTGCTCCGATGAGAAACTCGCCCAGTGGCGCGACGCCGCCCGCGAACTCAATGTTCCGCTCATCATCGCCGAGGGTAGCACCGATGCCGCCGCCTACCGCTACCCCCAGATCTTCGCCGAGCAATCCTTCGCGCTCTACGAAATCAACCTGTACACCCGCATCCTGGCCATCGCTCAACCCAAGTCGATTTTGCAGTGGCAGTTCACCGCCGACTACTCCGTCCTCTCTGGCGGCGGCATCTTCAACGATAACGGCCCGCTCCGTCCCACCCAACGCTTCTGGAATCTCAAGCAGCTCGCCAGCACTCCGCCGCGATCCTTTGCCTTGCCCGTCAAATGCAATCGTCCCGGCATCGTCTGCGCCGCCCTGGGCAATATCGCCGAAGGCGTCTATACGCTGCACATCGTCAACAACGGCGGCGGGCGCCCCGCCACCGTCACTGGCCTGCCCGCGGAGGTGAAACAGCTTCGCATCTGGGTGACCGACCAGCAGCGCGGCATGCAGGAAGGCGAGCGCATTTCCGTCACCGGCGGCAAGGCCCAATTCACCCTCGACGCCACCAGCTACGTGACGTTGATCGGCGTTCCGTGAGGGATTTCATGGTGCCGGACGACAGCGCTATGGCGCCTTGCCGGAGCCGATTGGTACCACCACACCTTCTCCGGAGCCGATGCCGCCGACCGTAATCAGCAGCGCCGCATCGCCCGGTGCGCTGTCGGCGGGCACGGTAACGTTCATCTGGTAGAGTCCGGAGTATCCGGGAGCCAGGCCAACGAAGTCCGCCCGCGCCAGCCGGCCCGCCAACGTGACCTGCACATCCGCGCTCACGACGCGGCTGTTGTTTCCGGCGGCCTCGCCGGAAGCCGGCGACGGTTGCACGTCGCCCAATCCGGTGGAGAACAGCAGGATCGTTTCGCCCGGCCGTGCCGGACTATCGGAAGTGACGAGAGAGTAGTCGGCGTGCAGCGCGGCGGCCATTCCCGTGCCTTGGCCGTTCCCCGTAAAGAGCGCCGGCAAGACAGGTGCCACGCCGATTCCCTCCGGCGGGCTGAACATCCCGTCCTTTAACACCACTACATCGGCGAATGTAACGGCGCGGAGTTCCACCGGCGCCTGGAAGACGATCTGGTCGAAACCCTGTCCGGAGTCGGCGACCACGGCGATCAGCGGCGCTTCTACGCCGGCCACCAGGACTTTCACGCCGCCCAAATCCCTGGGCAGGGGGAAGCCGGGCGCGAACATGGTCGAATCCGTCAGGCCCGTGCCGAACAGCGTGAGGATGGAACCGGGCACGATGGGCGTCGGTGCGGGCGAGAAGTTCGCCGCATTCACGATCCCACCCTGGAAGATCGCGGGCTGCGGCGATGCCCCGCCGTCCACATCTCCGCCCACGCTAAAGCTGACGGATAACTGGGAAGTCGACGCTACCGCGGTCAGCACCAACGGACCGCCGGCCAGACTGTGGAACAAGCCCGTATAGAGCCCTCCTCCAGCGTCCTCCAGCGCAAACCAGGGTTCGCCGCTGCTGGGATAGACGTCGACGTCGGCGCCTTCGACCGGCGTTCCGTCGCTCGCGAACAACATGACTTGAACCGCTTGCGCCGCATTACGGGCCGCTAGAAACTCCGCTGCCGGCGTCAAGAAGGCGCCGAACAGCGCGCCTTGCGCGGCAGCCTCGGAGCCGTGTGGGCCAGGGCTGGATGCCGGACGCACCATCAGCATGGCGTTCAGGGTTGCGGGCAGCGCGCCCGTGCTTCCCGTAGCCTGGAACACAATGCCGCCGGAGTATACTCCCGGCGAAAGACTGGCGAGGTTGGCCGCGCTCACCGTAATGGTTGCGGGCGCTATCCCGGGGGCCGGGCTGATGGGCAGCCAGTTGCCGCCGCCGGAGGTGGACACGGTCGCGGAGAATGGGATGCTGGTGGCGCCGCGAGCACCTAGCGTGACCGGGACTGATGCCGGACTCGAGCCGCCGCTGACGGCCTGGAAAACGACCGCTCCCGGCTGCACCGTGAACCTGGGTGTTTCACCTTGCGTTCCCACTCGCAAGCTCACCGCGACAATCCGTTGTTCGGAAACGCTGCCCTGCACCTTGAGGTTGATTACCCCGGTGTACAAACCGGCGGCGAGGCCGGCGGCATTGGCAGTCACCGTGATGGTTCTCGGAATGGAGCCGCCCGCGGGCGAGAGATTCAACCAGTTGCCGCCCCTGGCGGTCGTGCCGCTGGCCGTGAACGTGAGACCGGTAATCTTCGATGTGATCTGCACCGGGATCGAAGCCGGACTCGCCGGTCCGCCAACCGGCGCTGAAAACTCAACCGCCTGCGGGCTGATCTGCACCGCCGCGTGGTTCGGAGTGCTCCCAGCGCCTGTACTCGCCGGTTGCCCGACGATGCGCAGAAAGACGCGCGCCGTTTTCGTCTGCCCCGCCGCCGTCACCTTAACGGCGCCCTCGTACATGCCCGCTGCCAGGCCCGATGGATTCACCGTCAGCGCGATATTAGCGGGCGCACTCCCGCTGCTGGGGCCAATCGACAGCCAGCCGCCCGATGTCGCCACCGCCGTCCAGTTTAGAGTCCCCGTTCCCGCGTTCTTCACCCGCAAAGTCTTGGGCGCGGGAACCGGTCCGCCAGGCAGAAGGATGAAGTTGAACGCATCGGGGTCGATGACCAGTTGCGAAGTTGTTGCCGTCCTGACTTCCAATGAAACTGGAACCTGCGCCGTGCTGGAGCCGCTGGTGACGGTGATCGAACCGTTGTACTGACCGGCCGCCAGCCCCGTGCCGTTCACCGAAACGCCAATCGAACCCGGTCCCGAACCGGACGCGAGAGTGATTTGCAGCCAGGTGCCGCTTGGAGGAGTGGTGACGGTCTTGGTCGCGGTCCAGGTGAAGGAGGTCCCTCCGGTCGGACTGGCGATGTTCAGGGTCTGATTGTCGGGATTGGCTCCGCCCTGTACCATCGTAAAACTCAGCGCCCCCGGTCGAATCGAGATGGCTGGCGCCGTGGGCCCACCGCCCGGCGGGGTATGAATCCGCAGCACAACATCCACCACCACGGGAGTCATCCCTGGGCTCGTCACCGTGACTTTGCCGTAGTATGTGCCCGCTCCGAGAATTCCCGGCGTCCCCGTGATGGTCAGGTCACTGGGTATCGTACCGCTCGGGGGAATGACCGCCAGCCATGGGCTGCCCGAGGTCGTCGAGGCCGAGGCGGTAAAGCTCAGGGCGGCGCCAGGGGGCCCGGTACGCATCACCTTGACGGTTTGATTGAGGACCGTCTCGTTTCCGACCTTGTCCAGGTACACCGTATCGGGCGCAATCTGAATCTTCTGCGATGCACCTTGAGCCCGCATTGGACCGGGACAAATCGCCACCAGGAGACCGATCAGGACTGAGTTGAGTCGCCAATGCGCAGCGTGAAACATGAAATGGTTCCTCCAAGAGTTAGACCCGTGCAGTTCACCCGCCATTCCGCCCCACTGGTTAAGCTGCTCATGGTGGTGAAGAAAGTGGCATCGGGCCACGGTCCGCAGCGATGAGTTTTGACACATCACCGCGTCCGATTACACCATTAATCATAGTACCTATTCCATGAATCGTATGGTACTAATAGTACTATATTTATAAATCATTGAAAACAAGCGGACTTTCTGTCGAACTGCAAGGTTTATCAGTGATTCACCGAGCTGAATGAGTAGAAATTCACCACGCTTCGTGACTAGAAATTCACCGCACTGTGTGGTAT
>JADGNT010000165.1 GCA_017883345.1 Candidatus Solibacter sp.
GCACGAAACTGTTCCGGATCGTCGCTCTTCTGGTCGACGAGGTACACCTGATCGAATACGTCCTGCGCCTCTTTCAGGCTGACGCCGTGTTTTCGTTTGACGTCCCGGCTCTTCAATCTATCGAATTCGACCCGCATCGCCATGTATAACCGTTATACCATCGCCCGATCCGCGGACGATCCCCAGGAGGCGCGTGCGCGGCATCCGCTCCCTTACGGTCGCGGCTCCGAGTCAGGCTTTTCCAAGCGCCCCTCCCGACCTCACAGCAGATCTGCGAACGACTTGCGCAACTTGTAGAACCAGGCGTGGCCCAGCAGAAACACCACCGCCGCCACCAGCCACAACTTCCAGACCGCGCCGAACGCGGGCGCCTGATTCTGCAAGAAAATCGACCGGTAGCCGTGCACCAGAACATAGATCGGGTTCTTGGTCAGAATCCCCGCCGCAGCTTGCGGCAGCTTGTTCTCCGGGTAGCAGATCGGCGTCAGAAAGAACCACAGCGTCAACACGAAGCCCATGATCTGGCCGAGATCGCGGGCGAACACTCCCAGCGCCGCCAAGAACCAGCTCACCCCGGCGGTGAACAGAATCTGCGGAATCAGCAGCACCGGCAACCACACCAGCGCGCCCGGCAACGTGTGGTTGATGGCCAGCAGGAACGCGCAGTACAGCAGGATGGCAAACATCTCCGTGATCAGCCCGGCCACCACCAGATTCACCGGCAGCGTCTCCACCGCGAAGACCAGTTTCTTGACGAAATTGCGATGCTCCAGCATCACGCTGGGCGCCCGCCCGGCGGCCTCGCTGAAGGCCAGCCACGGCAGCATGCCCGCCAGGAAGTAGAGCGCGAAGCTCGACCAACTGGCCTGCGGATCGTAGCGGTCGCGCAGCACCACGCCGAACACGAAAAAGTAGGTGAGCATCAGCAACAGCGGATTGATGATGGTCCAGAACGCCCCGCCGAAACTCCCGCGATACCGCCCCAGAATGTCGCGCCGCACCATCACGCGGATCAGGCCGCGATTGCGCCACACGGTCGATACCGGATAGACGAACGCCCGGCCGACGGCGCGCACCGCGCCCTCCCGGGCGAGAGAGGCGCGGGTGGCCACGCGCACCCGGTCCACGCGCGCCGCGCCGTCAACGGTAGAAGTCTCCACCAGCAGGAAGGGCCATCCCTGCTCGTAATACCAGCAGAGGTTTTCGCGCATCGGCGAGAGCAGCACCTGGTAGCGGCCGTCTTCCCTTGGCAGCTCGATTTCCAGGCGCACCCGCGCGGTCTCGCCGGGCTTCACCTCGCACTCCGGTGCAACGCGCGCGCCGTCCACAATCAGCGTGCCGGTGGCGGCGTCGAAGAGGTGATAGCCCACGCCGAAACCCTCGCTCGGGCGCCACGTCGCGGGCGAATCGTTGCGGACCAGAAAGGCGGCGTGCAGCCGGCGCGTACCCGCGTCGAGCCGGACATCGGGCTCCAGGTAGGCGGCGTTCATGCGTACGGCGTTCATGCGTACAACCACGCGGGATAGCGTTCGCGCACCGCGCCGATTTTTCGGCCCACGGCGTAAATGCCGTCGCCGCGCAGTTCGGTACTCAGGCGGTACCGCTCCAGCAGATGCAGAATCCAGCCGAACTCGGGATGCGGCTCGTCGCGGAACTCGCCCGTCTCCAGCCTCGTCACCTCAAAGCCGGAATTCTCGAGCAGTTGGTGAATCTCGCGCGGCGCGTATTCGCGATTGTGCCGCGCGTCCACCTCGCCCGTGCCTTCCGCCGGCCGGATGTAGGCGTGGAAGAATCCGGGATGATACCCCTGCAGGATCCCCGAGATGCCGCGCAGCGCGGCGATGTTGGGCGTGGTCAGCACCAGGTGGCCGCCCGGCTTCAGTATGCGGTTGACCTGGCTCATCAGGTGCATCGGGTCGGCGAACAGGTGCTCGATCAGTTCACCGCAGATCACGGTGGCGAAGTGGGCATCGGGATAGGGAAACACGTCCTTCTCGGCATCGAAATGATCGATCTCGCACTCGAAGGTTTCGCCCTCGGCGTTGGTCACGCTGCGATGGTCGATGCGGCCCAGTTTCCCGTAGTAGCAGCCGCGCACTTCGCCGTAGCCGAGTTTGCTGCGCAACGCGGGCGTGATTTGCAGGTACGCGCCCATTTCCAGGATGCGATCGTCCAGCTCGCCGGGCGGCGTGATTTCCAGCGTCTTGATGAGGCGCGTCTGATGCGTGTTGAGGTACGCTGCGGATGCGTCGCTGGTTGCCCAGCCTCGCAGGTATTCGAGGGTAGGGTGCGGCCGTGCCTCGGCCTCGGCATCGCCCTCGGCATTGCTCTCTCGATCGGGCGGGGCGAGGCTGGGCTCCACCGTGCCCGGAGCCCACTCTTTCCCTTGAATCACCGCGTCCAGGAAGCCCGCGTATTGCGCGGCGACTGTCGCCCAGTTGCACTCTCGGGCGACATAATCCCTGGCGCGTTCGCCCAACTGGCGAGCCACTTCGGGGCGCGAGACCAGCAGATTCAAATACTCGAAGATGAGGTCTTCCTCGCCGGGGCCCACCGGCACCTTCAAACAGACATCGTCGGGAAACTCCTGAAAGGAGCCGACCTCGGAGACCATCACCGCCTTGCCCAGTCCCAGCGACCGCAACAGCGTACCCGAACTTTCGCCCACGGTGGGAAAGCGCAGGTTGAGCACGATATCGCAGGCGCCCAGGTAACCGACAAAGTCCTCGATCGGCGCGAAGCCCAGCACGCGCACGTTGGCCGCGAGGCCCATGGAGCGGATCATCGCCTCCACCGGGAACTCCGGGTGCGGCTCGCCCACCAGAATCATTTTGACGTTCGGCATCAGGCGCAGCAGGCGGCGGAACGCGCGCAGGGATTCGGCGATGCGCTTGTACGGCTTGAGGTATCCGAAGATGCCCACCAGCGGGGTAACCTCATCCAGCCCCAGCTTGTGGCGGAACGAGTTGCGGTCGGCCCGCGGAATCCAGGCGCCGTGCGGAATCACGGCAGTGGGACCGGTAAAGCCGGCGGTGCGCATTTCCTCCCGCATGAAGCGGCTGTGCACCACCACGCCGCGCGACGCCGCCAGAATGCGCTTCGTCATGGGCACGCCTTCGTAGTCCGGGCCCACTTCCAACTTGCGGACCCGCTCGGCGAAAGCCAGCGCCGCCTCGCCGCCCTCGTACGCGCACTCGCGCAGGTAGGCGTCCCAATCGCCGCGCTTGATGGTGAGATCGGCCATCAGGTGGTGCAGGTTGCTTTCGTGCATCACCACCACGCCGGGATGGCGCAGCGCGGTCTGGTAGACGAAACCGTGATGGCCGTTGTTGCCCACGTGGTAGAGCGCGATATCGAAGCGCGCCGGGTCGAAAGACTTCTGCGGGCCGGAAAACACATCGAGCGCCACCAGCGGCTTGAGGCTTTCGATCAGGGCTTCGGAATAATCGGCGATCCCGCTGCGCGCAGGCGGCAGCGGGGAAAAGAACGCCACACGCATTTCAGCGCACCAGCTCCAGCGTAACCGTGCCGATACTCAGCGGAATTTTGATCAGCAGCGGCGTGCGCTGCGGGTCGCGCGCGTAGAAAATCTCGAAGCTGAAATCGCTCGCCGGACCCTTCACGCTCACGTTCAGGTGATCGGTCACCACCGGCTTGCCCGCCACCGGGATGTCCTGCGCCCCGGTGTAATCCATCTTCACCTCATAACCCGAGCCGAAAAAAACTTTGCCCGCGGGCGGCACTCTTCCCTGCCCCATCTCGCGCCGCGCGAAGTATTGGAACGAGAGCGCGTCGCGTCCGCAGGCGGGAAGGTCAAACTCGCTCTGGCCGCCGCCGGCCGGGACCAGCGTCTGCCGTTGCGCCCGATTCTTCTTCTGGTCGAACTCGGTCTTCTCGGTGACTTTCTTGGTTCCGTGGCTGATTTCGCGCTGCAAGGTGGACGAGCAAAGGTCCGCGCCGCCGGCGGTCGATTTGTATCGGTCGGAGATCGGAACCACCGGAATGAGCACGCTGGTGGACATGTCGAAATCCCAGCCGCCGTCGCCGGCCTTGTGGGCCGTCAAGGTCACGTCGCCCAGGCTACGGCCGCCGGGCCAGTTGACGCGGTAGCGCAGGGTCTCATTCTGGAATGGGAAGCCCGTCAGTTGGTCCGCCGCCAAAATCGGCGGAGCGCCAGCCATCACAAGCATGACAAGCAGGAGGATATTTCGAAAAGAAGTCATCGATGGGCTATGGTCCGAGAATATACGGCGCTGGTGGCGCGCGATTTCTCGAGTACGTCGTGGAAGACTGCGAGCGTCCGCTGCGCGGTCTTCTGCCAGGAGAAGTGCGCCGCGCGCTGTAATCCGAGCCGCTCCATGCGGAGGCGCAGTTCGGCATCCAACAGAAGGTCCGCCAGAGCGCGCACGATTTCGTCGAGCGCGTAGGGGTCGAAGAGAATGGCCGCGCCATCCACCACTTCGGGCAGCGCGGAAGTATGCGAACAGGTCACGGCCCGGCCGCAGGCCATGGCTTCCAGCGCCGGCAAGCCGAAACCCTCGTAGAACGAAGGGAAAACGAAAAGATCGCAGGCGTTGTACAACTGCAAGAGGTCCGCATCGGAGACGAAGCCGCAGAACTGGATGCGGTCCGCCACCCCGGAATCGCGCGCCGCCCTGTGCACCTGGTCGCCAAACCAGGTTTCCTTACCCGCCAGCACCAGGTTCTGTTTGAGCTGCGGATAAGCCTGTACCAGCCGGGCAAAGGCGCGGATCAACCCGATCTGATTCTTGCGCGGCTGCAGGTCGCCCACGGAAAGCACGAACGGCGCGTCGATCTGGAAGTGCTCGCGCACCACCGCCGACGCCGCCTCGCGCGCAATCGGCCGGAACTCCGACGCCGCCGCGTTGGGCACCACCACTACTTTGTCTTCGTCCAGTTCGCCGTAGACCTTAAGGATCGACGAGCGGGAAAACTCGCTGCCGGTCAGAATCTTGGCAGCCCGGCGCACGGTGCGCCGCACCGACCACTGCAACTGCCAGGCGCGATCGCGGGTGAAGTACTCCGGGTGCTCCAGAAAGCTCACATCGTGAACGCTCACCACCACGGGAACCGGGCACGCGAGCGGCGCCGTGTACTGCACATGCAGCAGGTCCGGCCGGTCTTGCCGCACCTTCATGGCGAGGTCAAACCCCAGGCGCACGAATGGATTGGTAGCAATTCGCCGGGTTCGAATATTAGACGGGATACATTGGGCGGCACTCTCCGCCGACACGTAGGCAATGAACTCGTCGTCCTGGTCTTGGGCGGCAAATGCGTTCAGGAGACTCCGAACGTAGACCTCATTACCCGTGAGGTGGCGGCCGATGGCGTGAGCATCAACGGCGAAACGCATTAACGGTTACCAGTATAGCGGACCAGAATACCCCTCGGCTGAGTCAAAAGTCTAACATTTTCCAGGCAGTTTCCCATGTAAACTCCTTTTCCAGCAACAGTCTGCCAGCGCTGCCGATCTGCTGCCTCAGCTCCGTGCACGTCAACAGCCGTGTTACCGCACCGGCGAACGCCTCCGCGCCGTCGGCCAGCAGGGCATTCTCCCCGTCAAGGACCGGCAGGCCTTCGGCGCCAATCGTGGTGGATACCACCGGCAATCCGGCGGCCCAGGCCTCCAGAATCTTCAGACGAGTGCCGCTGCCCGTCAGTAAGGGTACCACCGCGACGCGCGAGCGCGCGAGTTCGCACACGGCGTCCACGACGGGGCCGGCGACTTCGATCCGCGGGTCGCCGGCGGTGAATCGCTCGACCGCGGCCGGGTTCTTCCCTACCAGGCGCCACACCAGGAGCGGCCAGCGGTCGCGCAGGCGCGGCCAGACTTCCCGGCGGAAGAAGCGCACCGCGGTCAGGTTCGGGTGATACTCCATGTTGCCGGAGAAGACGATGGCCTCCTCATCGCCGGCCGCCGGCAGCGGCGTCGGCGGCAGCGCGTTCGGATAGACCGCGACCCTGGCTTGGGGTGCCATGGCGCGGGCGAGAGCGGCGTCTGCCTGCGAGGTGGTGAGCACCAGCGAAAAGCGCGGCAGCCAGGCGCGTTCCAGTTCCCGCGAGGCGCGTTGGAACACGCGGTGGGCAGTTGCGGTGGCGCGGCCTTCCGCTTCGGCGCAGCGCCCGTGAAGCACGCTCTCCACGTTGTGCAGATCGAGCACCGTGCGCGTGCAGACCGGCGACACCTGTTCCAGGTAGGGCGCGCACCAGGAATGCTCGATCACGCCCAGATCGTACCGGGCGCCAGAGAGCGCGCGGGCGATCTGCGCCGAAAAGCCCGCGAAGCGGTCCACCAGCGGCGGAGTGCGCCGCACCACCCGCCCCGCATTGCGCAGCGCCCGGGCGGCGAAACCGCGCCGGTTGGGAGGCAACTCCAGCACGGTGACGCGGCGAACCAGGCGGATGGGGATCAGGCTCGCGGGATCGAGCGCTCCCGGTTGGCGGAAGACGATGACATCGACGTCGTAGTGACGCCCCAGGTACTCGAGCAGCGAGGCAGAGCGCAGCGACCCGCCCCCGGCGATCGGGTAGGGCGCTTCCGGCGCCAGGAAAAGAGCGGAGGGCCTAGCGGTCATGGGTCCTTAGCCCGCATTTCTCACAGGTGTCTGTGGGGTATGACGTGGCGCAGGCACTCATGCCTGCCGCGTCCCCACTCATGGGGACGCTCCTGGTTCGACACTGTGCCTCACCCGCAAAGTGTGTCGAGACGAGTCTCGACACGGCAGGCACGAGTGCCTGCGCCACGTCGGCTGATGGGTTGTGAGAAATGCGGGCTAGCAACACGTTAGTCAACTTACCCTCCAAAGCGGGCTCGTGCCTCCTCGTACACCTGACGGGTCAGTCGGGCGGTGCGTTCCCAGGAGAATTCCCTCGCGCGCGCCAGGGAATGCTGGCGCGCCGCGGCCGCCAGTTCGGGGCGCGACGCCATCTCCGCCAGCGCGCCCGCCAGTTCCCGCGGCGTATCGGCGTAGATCGCGGCATCGCCCGCCGCTTCCTCGACCGCTCGCGAGGCGATGACGGGCGCGCCGCACTGCATGGCTTCCAGGACCGGCAGTCCGAAGCCTTCGTAGAGCGACGGGTAGACAAACGCCAGCGCACCCGAATACAGCGCCGGCAGTTCCGAATCCGCGACTTCGCCCGCCAGGCGCAGTCCGGGCTCCGGGGGAATCTCGGGAGCGTCGGCGCGGCGCCGCCCGGCGAGCACCAGGTCCACCGCATGATGGCGCCGCATTTCGCGCCAGGCTTCCAGCAGCATGTCGAGATTCTTGCGCGGCTCCAGCGTCCCCACGAAGAGGAAGTAGGGCGGCGCCGGGGCGGGCGCCGTCGGGACGGTCTCCACCGGACGGAACCAATGGGCCGCGGCTTCCGGCACCGCCACCACGCGCTCCGGACGCAGACCGAAGCGCTCGATGGCCGCCCGCCGCACCTTTTCGCCCGGAGTAATCACCATGGTCGCCAGACCGAGTTCGAGCAGCACCGGCGTGCGCCGCCGGACGCGATGGGCGGCGTGATGCCAGCGCTGGTCCATCCACGGAGAGAGATCGTGCAGGGTGAGCACGCTGGGCCGCCGCGGGAAATACGGCACGGCGAAATCGGGACCATGCACCAGATCCGCCCCCAGCCGCCCCATCTCGCGCGCCAGTCCCCAAAGCCACCAGCGGCGCTCCATGGCATTGCGCGGGCCGCCGCCGCACTTCAAGTTGACCGGCGCAGGGGACGGCATGCGGAAGGGCTGGTCGGAGACCAGGAAGAATTCGTCCGCGGGGAAGCAGCGCGCCAGCGCCAAGCTGAGTTCGGAAGTGTAGCGCGCCAGCCCGCCGCTGGAGAGAGAGAGCGAAGCGGCCTCAATCGCCACGCGCATATGTTTTGGGGCTAAGATCCGGTCGTACGATTACCGTAGTTGCGTTCGTAATAAGTGCGGTACGCGCCAGAGCGCACGCGCGCCACCCAAGCCGAATTGCCGCGATACCATTCGATGGTCCGTGCCAGTCCCGTCTCAAAATTCATGATGGGCTGCCATCCGGTTTCGCGCATCAGTTTCTCACTGGAGAGGGCATAGCGCCGGTCGTGGCCCGGACGGTCCTTCACGTACTCGATCAGGCTCTCCGGTTTGCCGGTGAGCGTCAGCACCTGGTGCACGACTTCCAGATTGGGCAACGAACGATTGCCGCCGATGTTGTAGATCTCACCGTCGCGGCCCTGGTGCAGGATGGCCAAAATGCCCCGGCAGTGGTCCTCGACGTATAGCCAGTCGCGGACCTGCTGGCCGTCGCCGTAGACCGGTAGCGAGCGATCTTCCAGCGCATTGGTAATCATCAGCGGGATCAGTTTCTCCGGGAACTGGTACGGCCCGTAATTGTTGGAGGCGCGCGTGATCACCACCGGCAGCTTGAAGGTGACGAAGTACGACCGCGCCAGCAGATCGCTGGCTGCCTTGGATGCCGAATAGGGGCTGCTGGGATTCAGCGGATACCGCTCATCAGCTTCGGCGGGAGCTTGCAGGCTGCCGTAGACTTCATCGGTCGAGACGTGCACGAAGCGCGCGACGTGGTGCAGCCTGGCCGCTTCCAGCAGGGTGAAGGTGCCGTTGTAATTGGTGCGCACCACCGGTTCCGGCGAAAGGATACTGCGGTCGACATGCGACTCCGCGGCGAAATGCACGATGGCGTCCGGGCGTTCTTCGCCCACCAGCGCGTTGACCAGTTGCGCATCGCAGATATCGCCTTGTACGAAGCGGTAGCGCG
>JADGNT010000166.1 GCA_017883345.1 Candidatus Solibacter sp.
CGGGTGGTTATTCGGCGACGACCATTCCGCCTTATACCCGGCCGCATTGATCGCCGCCATGACGGTGAACAAACCCGGACTGGCATCGAGCTGGCCGCTGTCGGCGGGAGTCGCCAGCGCCGGAAGGGCTGCCAGCAGGAGGACCGTGAGTGCGTGACGGAGCAATTCTATAGGCCTTGGAATGTACTAGTTTACTCCAATGCCAGCGGCTCCGTGGAGCGGCCTTTCCAGGCTGCCATCTCGGCATTCGTGCCGAGATGCCTTCCGGCATGGATATGCCCGCTGAAAAGCTGCATCAGGACGCGCATGTGAGTTGGTCAATGGCAATGTCGCGGCTTAGTTCAAGGAAGGCGAGAATCTGCTGGCGAGGGATATATTGGTAAACGGCCAGGAAATCGTCGATGCGCTCGCCGGTTTCGAGGAAATCGATCAGCGTCTGGACAGGAATTCGGGTGCCGGTGAAACACGGAACACCGTGCATCGTCTCCTGGTCGATGGTGACGACGGCGGCTAACGAGGTTTTCTGTTCCACGGTCATCTCTTCACGATACGCGAAGACGATCCCGCGCGCGTCATATCGAGCAGGGGAATCAGCCTGCCGCGCCCGCTTGCGAGCGTATTCCTTCACAGCTTCTGAGCGCGAGCCCCAATCCTAACCGTTTCAGGTACAATCGGAACAGAACCTATGGCCAAGACCGTACATGTTTTCCCGTCTGGAAAAGGCTGGGCCGTAAAGCGCCAGGGAAGCGGTAACACGGGCGCATTCTTCTTAACTCAGAAGGATGCAGTCGCCAGCGCTCGCTTTATTGTGAAGAAGAGCGCGTCTGGCCAGGTGGCAATCCATGGGAGGGGCGGCCGCATCGCCGCGGCCTACGTGCACGGACTCCCGAAGATTCAGAAGTCGCCCGTGAAGAGCAGCTTGGGTTCGAGAAACATCGAAAAAGCAGTTTCCGAACTTGCCCTGGAGCGCCTCAATTCTGCTTGAAGACTGATCCGTGCCGACTCCTATTCCCCGCAATCACGTCTTCATCAACTGCCCTTTTGACCATACCTATAAACCCATTTTCGATGCCATCGTCTTCGCAGTCCACGACCTGGGTTTTGTCGCCCGCTCTGCCCTCGAAATCGATGATGGCTCCGAGGTCCGATTAACCAAGATCGAACGCATCATTGAGGAATGCCGGTACGGCATACACGACATTTCCAACGTCGCCCTGGATGCGAATACCGGGCTTCCACGTTTCAACATGCCGCTCGAACTCGGGCTGTTTTTCGGATGCAAACGGTTCGGCGACGAGCGCCAACGTACGAAGGTGTGCATCATTCTCGGGGACTGACCTGCCTGTCCCCGGGTTTAAACCCCGAATTGGCATATCCACCCCGGCCGTCACCGCCAGTCACACCAACATTTCGCCATTTTTCATTGAAAACAAACGCCTTCCCTCCAGCCACCCATTTTCCCCAAGCTACAATTGGGGCCGGCATGATGCTCCCGTCCATCCAACCAATCGCCTCCCACCGGAGCCCGCCGCCGCCCTTTGGCTGGCCAAATCAAGGAATACCAAACGAACCCATTTTTCCGCCCAACCCGAACCAAATACAACCACTTACACCATCCGGCCACGAACCCGTACACGAACCCAGGAAACCCGGGGACAGACCCGCCCGTCCACGCGGCGCAAAAGGCGCGCCTTGGGGGGGCGCCCTCTGGGCCCAGGTCAGTCCCCAAACTTGCGCATTCCCGCCGCTGGCTGGTATCGTCGAGGAAGTTACCCCCCGAGCCATGCAATCTCCTGTCCTCAGCCGGGAAGAAGAACTTTACTGGCTGGCACTGAAACTCGTCCCGGGTCTGGGCTCCAGAACTTCGGGAAAACTGCTGGATCGCTTTCGGACTCCCCAGGCCATCTTTCGCGCCTCGCGCACCGAACTGGAGGGCGCCGGCATCTCTGGCGCCATCGCGCAATCCATCGCCAGCGGATGCACCTTTGAAGACGCCGCCGCCCAACAGGAAAAGATGGCGCAGTGCGCCGCCACGTTGGTCACCATTGGCGACCCGCGCTATCCTCAGGTGCTGCGCGAGATCTTCGATCCGCCCGTCCTGCTCTTCGCCCGCGGACGCGTCGAACTGCTGCAAACCATCTCCCTCGGCGTGGTGGGGACGCGCCGTCCGACGCCCTACGGCTTGGCCGTGGCCGAGCGCCTCTCGGGCGATCTGGCGCACGCCGGCCTGACCATCGTCAGCGGGATGGCGCGCGGCATCGATTCCGCCGCCCACAAAGGCGCGCTGGCCCGCGGCGGGAATACCGTGGCGGTGCTGGGATGCGGCGTGGACGTCGTCTATCCTTCGGAAAACCGCAAGCTGGCGGCGGAACTGGCGGCCAGGGGACTGATCGTTTCGGAATTTCCCATGGGCGCGGTGGCGTTCCCGCAGAATTTCCCCATCCGCAACCGCATTATCAGCGGAATCAGCGTCGGCGTTCTGGTGGTGGAGGGCGCGCAGTATTCCGGGTCGGCGATTACCGCCAAGCTCGCCATCGACCAGGGCCGCGAGGTGTTCGCGGTGCCTGGAAATATTACTTCCAAGCTCAGTTGGGGTCCTAACCTGCTGATTAAGCAGGGCGCCCGCCTGGTCCAGGATTGGAATGACGTCGTCGCCGAGCTGCCTCCCGAATCCCGCCGCCAACTCATCGATAAGGGCCGCAAACAGTTGCTCGGCGGCGAAGGTGCAACCTCAGGGGCTGACCAGGCATCCTTATTAAGTGAGCACGCGCCGGAGTTGGGCGACATCGCTCGCCGGGCGCTCGCCACTCTTCAAGTGGACGCCGCCATACATTTGGACGATCTGCTTGAAAAAGTGGAAGATACGTCCCCTTCGGAACTCATCGCCGCACTTTTCGAACTGGAGATGCTGGGCCTGGTGAAGCAACTTCCGGGCAAGAACTTTGTGAAAGTGTGGTAACGTCGTCAGGGTAATTCGCAATTCATCAAGCCAGCGGCGGAGGGCGCCGCGTTTCGAAAGTCTCCTATGCCAAAAGCTCTCGTAATAGTGGAGTCGCCTGCCAAGGCGAAGACCATCAATAAATACCTGGGGAAAGACTACGTCGTCAAAGCTTCGCTCGGTCATATTAAGGATCTCCCCAAGCGCGATCTCGCGGTCGATGTCGATCGTGATTTTGAGCCCCACTACGAAGTGATCGAAGGCAAGAAGAAGCTCATCGCCGAGTTGAAGGCCGCCGCCAAAAAGGTCGATGAAATCTACCTCGCGGCCGATCCGGACCGCGAAGGCGAGGCCATCTGCTATCACCTCCAGGAAGAGCTGCAAGACAAGAAGGGCGTCACCAAGATCTTCCGCGTGATGTTCAACGAGATCACCAAGAAGGCCGTCCAGAAGGCCTTCGAGACGCCCACGCAGGTCAACAAGAACCTGGTGGACGCGCAGCAGGCGCGCCGCGTGCTCGATCGGCTGGTGGGCTACAAGATCTCGCCGCTGCTCTGGGATAAAGTGCGGCGCGGCCTCTCCGCGGGCCGCGTGCAGACCGTGGCGCTACGCGTGATTGTGGAGCGCGAGCGCGAGATCCGCGCGTTCCTGAAGAAGGAATACTGGACGGTCGATGCCGACCTGCTGGCCAGGAAGAACCCGGTGCTCGTCGCCCGGCTGATCCGCGCCAACGAAGAAACTCTCGAACTCGGCAATCAGGCAGTCACCGATGCTTTGGTAGCGGATCTTGAGGGCGCCCGGTACACCGTCAAGAGCGTGGGCACGCGCGAGAAGAAGCGCAATCCGGTGGCGCCGTTCATCACTTCCACCTTGCAGCAGGAATCGGCCCGCAAGCTGCGCTTCAGCGTGAAGCGCACCATGATCCTCGCCCAGCGGCTGTATGAAGGCATCGAGATCGGCAAGGAAGGCGCCGTGGGTCTCATCACCTACATGCGTACCGATTCCACGCGGGTGGGCGACGATGCCATCATCGACGTGCGCCACTACATCGGCGAGCGTTACGGCGCCGGGTTCCTGCCCCCCGGCCCCAACATTTACAAGGGCAAGAAGGACGCGCAGGACGCGCACGAAGCCGTCCGCCCCACCTCCATGGCTTACTCGCCGGAAGTGGTGGAGAAGTACCTGGCCGAAGACGAGATGAAGCTCTACCGGCTCGTCTGGAATCGCTTCGTGGCCAGCCAGATGATGCCCGCGCTGTTCGATCAGACCACCATCGACGCGACCGCCAAGGGCAAGATCGGCGTGGAGTACACCTTCCGCGCCACCGGCAGCGTTCCCAAGTTCGACGGCTATCTCAAGGTCTACCAGGAAGGCAAGGATCAGGCCGATGAGGAAGACGAAGAGCTGAAGCACCGCCTGCCGGCCGTGGCCGAGGGCGAACTTCTGCGCTTCAAGGCCCTCAAGCCCGAACAGCACTTCACCGAGCCGCCGCCGCGTTACAACGAAGCCACCCTGGTCAAACGCCTGGAATTCGACGGCGTCGGCCGGCCCTCCACCTACGCCTCCATCCTCTCCACCATTCAGGAGCGCGAGTACGTCAGGAAGGAAGGCGGCCGTTTCACGCCCACGGAACTGGGCATCATCGTAACCGGCCTGCTGCTGGAAAGTTTCGACGATATCTTTGAGGTGAAGTACACCGCGCGGATGGAAGAGGAACTCGACGAAATCGAAGAGGGCAAGCTCGACTGGCGCGTCGCCATGGCCGAGTTCTACGAGCGCTTCGATAAGGATCTCAAACACGCCGAAGAGCACATGACCGACATCAAGCGGATGGAAGAACCCACCGGCGAGATGTGCGACAAGTGCGGCAAGCCCCTCGTCTTGAAGTGGGGCAAACACGGTAAATTCATCGCCTGTACCGGCTACCCCGAGTGCACCTACACCCGCGAACCGGACAGCACCGATGTGGAAGTCGCCGAGCAGGGCGAAGAGGAATACTGCGAAAACTGCGGCCGCCCCATGGTCCTGAAGAAGGGCCGCTTCGGCACCTTCCTGGCCTGCTCCGGATACCCCGATTGCAAGACCACCAAACAGATCGGCGGCACGCAGAAGAAGGATCAGCCCCTCGATGAGAAGTGCCCGCAGTGCCAGAGCAACCTGGTCATGAAGTATGGCCGCTTCGGCGAGTTCACCGCGTGCAGCAATTACCCCACCTGCAAGTACGTCAAGCAGAAGACCATCGGGGTCAAGTGCCCGGAGTGCTCGGAGGGCGAGATCATCGAGCGCCGCTCCAAGAAGGGCAAGACGTTTTACGGCTGCAACCGCTACCCCGACTGTACTTTCGTCGCCTGGGGCAAGCCCGTGCCCGAGAAGTGTTCCGAGTGCGGCAGCCCGTACATGGTGGAGAAGTGGCTCAAGGCGGGCGCCGTGTGGCAGTGTCCGAACCCCGAGTGCAAACACAAGGTGGAGGCTCCCATCGCGGTCGAAGTCGGGGGACTGACAAGCCTCGGGGACTGACAAGACTGCCATGAATTTCCGGCGCAGTTTGCAGGAAATTCGCTGGCAGTCCTGTCTGTCCCCGGTCGGCAGGTACGGGATCCCCCCGGTTTGCCGTAAGCCGGCCTTCAAATCTTGAATTGGGTACAATAGTGCCCATGAGTCTCTTTAAGTGGAGTAGTGCCCACTCGGTTTACCTGCCGGAGATCGACGCCGAGCACCGTGCGATTTATCGGCTCGGGGACGAATTGCACAAGGCCCTGCTGGCGGGCGCTGAACCGGCCCAACTGAAACCGATCCTGGCGAACCTGCTGGAATCGGCGGACCAGCACTTTCGCCACGAAGAGCGTCTCATGCGCGCCGTGCATTACACTGCTTTTGCGTGGCACAAGCAGCAGCACGACGCCGCGCGCAAGCGGGCGAAGGCGCTGGCTAAACGCATCGAAGCCGGCGATTCGGCTGCCGCCGGCGAACTGCTCAAGTTCCTCTCGGATTGGCTGCGCGATCACCTGGCCGTGGCGGACCGCATGATGGGCGCCCGCCTGCGCAACTACCTGGCGTTCAACACCTCGCTCGCGTCGTAGTTGAACAAAGCCGCTCTTACTTCCGGGTGGTCACCACGAAGGTGCGGCCCTGCCCGAGTTGGCCGCTCATGCCCAGGTCGCGTGCATCGTAGCACGCGGTTTCTTCGAACCCCGCGCGGCTCAACGCGGCATCGATCTCGCTGGTGGTGTAGCAGCGTTCCCGCACCTCCACGTCGCTGCGCCGCCACACTCCGTCCAAAAGGCGGAACATGGTGATCCGGCACTGCGCCAACCGGGTCCGGACATCGAAACCCGAGCCGGAAAGCACCAGCACGTGGTCGTCGCGGACCGTAGAGAAGGCATCCGTCCAGTTGGTCTGGTAGGCGGATTCCAGCAGCATGTCGAAGGCGAAGGGCGCGCCCGGTTTCAGCGCTGCCGCCGTGCGTTGCAACGCGGCTGCGAGATCCTCCTCGCGGAGGATGTGGTTGAGGCTGTCGAAGGTCGAGACCGCGCCGTCGAACTTGCCGAGCACGCGGAACTGGCTGGCATCGGCGATCTGGAACGCGGCGGCCGGCACGTTCTGGCGGGCGAGAGCGATCATCTCCGCGGAGGCGTCGATGCCGGTGACGCGGTATCCGCGGGCGGTGAGCAATCCGGCCAGGTAGCCGGTGCCGCAGCAGACGTCCAGAATCCGCCCTTTGCGCAGAACCCGGGGCAGCCAGATGCGCTCCAGGATGGGAAAGGCGAGCGAGTGGAACTCTTCGTTCCAGTAGCGATTGTAGAACCAGGCGAAATCGTCGTAGAGCGCCAAATGCCAGCATGGCATACTGGGGAACGATGCGGAGAATCCTGTTGTGTGCCGTGGGCGTGGTGCTGATCGGATGTTCGTCGCCGGACGAAGGCAAGAAGGAAGCAGCGCCGGACCCAAAGGGTACCCCCGCGGCGAAGGTCGAGAAAACGCCGGACGTCTTCCACGCCGTCTTCGATACTTCGAAGGGCCAGGTGGCGATCGAGGTCCATCGCGATTGGGCGCCCATCGGTGTGGATCATTTCTACTCGCTGATCCGGACCGGCTATTACGACGGCAACCGCTTCTTCCGCGTGACCCGCAACTACGTGCAGTTCGGCATCAGCGGCGACCCCACAACGAACGGATTGTGGTCCACCGCCAGGCTGCCCGACGATAAGGTAAAACAGAGCAACGTCAAGGGCACCTTGAGCTTCGCGCACCTGGGCGCCAACTCGCGCACCACGCAGTTGTTCTTCAACATGAAAAACAACCAAGACCTGGATAAACAGGGCTTCGCGCCGCTCGGCAAAGTGATTACCGGGATGGACGTGGTGGAGCGCCTCTATAGCGCCTACGGCGACATGGCGCCGCGCGGCCAGGGGCCCGATCCGTCAAAAATCGAGGTACAGGGCAATACATATCTGGACGCCAAATTCCCTCGATTGGACTACATCAAAAAGGCGACGATTCAGTGATATATTGGTAACGGCCCTGTCCCCGATACGAAGGGGACCAGGAAGTTATCAATACAGGGTCAAATTGAAACGACGCGGCCCGGCGGTGAAACATCCGCCGGGTTTTTTTATGGGGGGCCAAAACCCGGGGACAGACCGGGGGCGAAACCCGGGGACAGACAGGACTGCCAGCGAATTTCCGGCAAAGTCAGCCAGAAATTCATGGCAGTCTTGTCAGTCCCCGATGGATTTCCTGCAAGTTCCAGACGCGGATGGGGTCGCGCAAGCGGGCAGCCACGCCTTCGGCGGCGGCGCGCGCGCCGCTCATCGTGGTGATGCACGGGACGCGGTAGGTGACGGCGCTGCGGCGGATGGACTTCTCGTCGGCGAAGGCGGACGCGCCGGCGGTGGTGTAGATGGCGAGTTGAATGTTCCCGCCCTTGAGCAGATCGACCACGTTGGGACGGCCTTCATTCACCTTGAGCACGGTTCTGCAAAGCAAGCCGGCATTGCGTAGCGCGGCCGCCGTGCCACGCGTGGCGGTCAGCGAGAAGCCGAGTTCGACGAACCGTTTGGCCACCGCCACGGCTTCCGTTTTGTGACGGTCGTTGACGCTGATGAAGACCGTGCCCTTCTCGGGCAGCGGACTCCCCGCCGAAATCTGCGCCTTCAGGAACGCTTCGCCGAAGTTGATGCCGACGCCCATCACCTCGCCGGTGGAGCGCATCTCGGGGCCAAGCACCGGGTCCACCCCGTGGAACTTGTTGAACGGGAACACGGGCGATTTGACGAAAACCTGCGGCACGGTGAGCTTGCCCGAACCGAAGCCGTAATCCTTCAGCTTGCGGCCCCACATCAGGCCCACTGCGATATTGGGCAGCGGCACTCCGGTCGCCTTGCTGACGTACGGCACGGTGCGCGAGGCGCGCGGATTGACTTCCAGCACGTACACCACGCCGTTTTGGATGGCGTACTGCACGTTCATCAGACCGACGACGCGCAGCGCTTTGGCCAGGCGGACGGTGTAGTCCTCGATGGTGCGCAGGGTCTCTTCGGAGAGCGATTGCGGCGGCAGCACGCAGGAGCTGTCGCCGGAATGCACGCCGGCTTCCTCGATGTGCTCCATGATGCCAGAGATCAGCACGTCGGCGCCGTCGCCGAGCGCGTCCACGTCGACTTCGGTGGCGTCATCCAGGAAGCGGTCCACCAGCACGGGGCGGTCCTGCGAGAAGGTCACCGCCTCGCGCATGTACTGGCGCACCATCTCCTCGTCGTAGGCGATCACCATGGCGCGGCCGCCCAGCACATAGCTGGGACGCACCAGCACCGGATAGCCGATG
>JADGNT010000167.1 GCA_017883345.1 Candidatus Solibacter sp.
GAGCCGAAACGGGCAGCAGGAACGCAAGCGACGTGTATTCGCCTACCATCACCGGCCACGGTTTTTTCGCCACACGTACAGTCTACTGCCTGGCGCGCTCCGCCGCCTCTTTTACCAGAAAACCCATCTTCGGGTGGGAAGGCTCCATCATGGGATGAATGCCGAACTCCTCGAGGGCTTCGGAGGTGGTGGGTCCGATGGAACACACCTGGCACTGGCGCAAATTCCCGAGCACGGCGTCCTCGATTCCGAGTTCGCGCGCCACCCGCGCGAGGTGCGCGATTTGGATCGCGGTGGTGAACAGCGCCACATCGAAGGCGCCCTCCGCGAGGAGGCGTGCCGCCTGGCGCAAGGGTTCGACATTCTCCGGCAGATCCCACTGGTAGACGCGCACCGGCGTCACTTCCCCGCCCCGCGCGCGCAAGCCATCCAACAACTCGGCGCTGGGCCGGCCGTATTCCTGCACCGCAATGCAGCGCTCGGGCCGTCCTTCGGTCGCCGCCAGGAGTTCCCGCCAGGTGTTGGGTTCCGGCGCCACGATGGCCGGCTTCAGGCCCATTTCGCGCAGCGCCGCCGCGGGTTTCGGCCCGCGCGCCACCAGAGTCGCGCGTCCCAGAGCCTCGGCGAACGCTGCCTCCGGAAAACGCGTGGCCAGCAGACGATTCAACTGGCGCGTGCCGGCTCCCGTCAGCAGGATGACCATCTCGAACCCGCCGGCGAACAGCTTTTCCGCGAAGGCGAACGCTTCCGGGTTCTCCGCCAGCGGAATCTCCCGCATCGAAGGCGCCACGAACGGCTCGCCCTCCTGCTTGCGAATCAATTGCTCCATCTCCGCCGCGCGCCGGCTCTCCAGCGCGAGCACGCGCAATCCGTGAAAGCCCATGTGGCGATTATAGTGAAGAGAACACAGTTTCGCGCAAAGGCCGCAAAGGGCGCAAAGGAAAACCAAAAACAAATTCTTGAAGCTTCTCTCTTGGCGATCTTTGCGATCTTTGCGCGAAACGTTATTTCATTTTTTGTCGCCCATGGTGGATAGCTCGGTCCGCTCGCGCTCGATGTACGGGACGCCCTTCTCCATCCATGCCGGAGCCGGCGCGCCCTTCAGGTAGTGATCGAAGTACTGCTGCAAGCGGATGGTGTAATCCTTCTGGTTGGGCCGCTTGCGCAATCCGTGCGGTTCTCCGTTGTAATCGAAGAGGTAGACTTCCTTGCCCAGGCGGCGCAGCGCCAGATAGAACTCCACGCCCTGATACCATGGCACAGCGTCGTCGCCATCGTTGTGCAGCAGCATCACCGGCGTCCGCACACGGTCCGCCCAGAAGATCGGCGAGTTTTCGATGAAGCGCGTGGGATACTGCCAGATGGATCCGCCGATGCGGCTCTGCGTGCGCTCATATTGGAACTGCCGCGGGACCCCCGTGCCCCAGCGGATGCCGTCATAAGCGCTGATCATGTTGGCCACCGGCGCGCCCGCGGCCACCGCCCGGAAACGATTGGTCTGGGTCACCATGTAGGCGATCTGATAGCCGCCCCAACTGTGCCCCTGAATGCCGATGGCATCTTCCTTCACGAAGCCCTTGTCCACAATCGCCTGCACCCCGGGCAACACGCACTTCATGGCGCTCTGCCCCGGGAATCCCGTGGTATACACGATGTCCGGCGTGAATACCAGGTACCCGTTGCTGGTGTAGTAGCTCAGATTGATGTTGTGGCTGGGGCGCGGGTCCACGAAGCGGTTCACATTCTGCGTCAACCGCTCGTAGATGTAGACCATCATCGGGTACTTCTTTTTGGGGTCGAAGTTGGCCGGCTTGTACAGGGCGCCAGAGAGCGGCACGCCGTCGGCGTTGTTGAACCGCACCACCTCGGAGGTTCCCCATAGCAGGTTGGCCTTTTGCGGATTGGCGTCGCTCACCTTGCGCAGTTCCTTGAAGCTGCCGTCGGTGGTCACCAGGTCGGGGAACTCGCTGAACGTCTGCGCGGTCAGCAGGTAGACGTCGGCGTCCTTGGCCTTCACCGGCGGCGTCATGTACTTCGGCGACATGACGAGTTGCTTGGGCTCGCCACCGGCATCGCCGCCCTGCAGGGAGGCGCGGAAGAATCCGGTTTCGAACGTCTTGAGGTTCTCGCCTTGCAGCATGATCGGCCCAGCGCCATCGATCCATCGCTCGCGCGGATTGTCCGCCTCGGTGCGTATGTAGCGCAGCCGCACATCGTGCGCGCGGCCGTAACCGGCGGTAATGTTCTTCGCACCCGTGCCGTCCGGCGACACCCGCCAGATGTCGTAGCGGTCGTAAATCAGCAGGCTCTGGCCGTCCTTGGTCCAGCCCGCGTTGCCGTAAGCGCCGGGCGTGCTGGGCGTATCGGTATCCTCATTGAAAAACTTCACGCCGAGGCTCGCCGTGAGGTTCGCCTTCCTGCCGTCGGGCACGGATACCGTATTCCAATCCTGGCCGTCGAAATACAGAAGATAGCGGCCCGCAGGCGACCACGTCATGCTGCCGCGCTGCTTGCTGGCGAGCAGCGTGCGCGCGCCAGAGACCGCGTCGATCAGGTAGGCGTCGGCGTAATGCTCGTCGTAATCGGCCAGCGGACGGTATTGGCGATCGTCCGACCCCATCACCCATTGCGCGCTCTCGGAAGGCGTCACGGTCTCCACCGCGGAATCGGCAAGTTGCACGATCTTGTGCTCCGGAATCAAGTAGGCCGCCGTGAACGTGCGATTGCGATCGCGCTCGGCGCGCACCTTCTGGATCGGCTGGATGTAGTCGTCTTTATAGCTCCACAGGTCCACCACGGCCTTGGTGTCGTCGGCCGGCACATCGGCCGCCTCATCCTTCTTGTCCGGGGCGGGCGGCGCGCAGGCGAAGAACACGCGCGTACCATCCTTGGAAAAGCTCAGCGTGCCCTTGTCGCTGATCGCGAACTCCTGGCGGAAACCGGCCATGTCGCCAGAGACCAGCACGGATGCCGCCAGCACGGAGGCCGCCGGCGCTTGCCGCTCCCAGCGGTAGAGCTTCCATTTCGGCTGTTTGGCGGAGGCGTCATCGCGGTCGCTGAGGAAGACCACCTGCGTCTGGTTTTCATCCCAGGTCAGCCTGGCGTATTTGCCCTTGCCTTCGGCTAGCGCCACCGGCGCATCGCCGATCCCCGGCTTCACGGCAAAGACGCCGTTCTTGGCGGAGTCGCGCGCCGCAACCGCGTAAACCACCTGCTTGCCGTCCTCGGTGAGGGTGAACTCCACCACATCGGGGATGGTGCGCTCGGAGGCATCGGCCAGATTGCGCACTACCAGGTCCGTGCCGAACTCCGGCCGCGCGCCGCGACCACCTGCACCCGCCGCGCCCGCCGCCGCGCCGCCGCGTCCGCCGCGGCCACCCTGCTGATCGCCTTCCCCTTTCGGCGGCGTCGCCGGTGGGTTCCCCGCACCGCCCGCTGGAGCGTCCGGACCTTCCTTGAGATACACCAGCAGCCCCGACGCCTTCTCCGGCATGGCGAAGCGCTTCACCCGCTCCACCCGCGTCGTCTTTCCGGAGGCGAGATCGACAATCACCATGCCATCCTTCGGCGCCGGCTTCTTGTCCTTCTTGGCCTTGTCGCTCTCCGCCTTCGGGGGGAAGGTCGAGAACACCACGGTCTTGCTGTCCGCCGAGAACGTGAGAGTCGCGCCGCGAACCTCCGGCGCCGGCCCTTCTTCACCCGGCGTCGGCGGCGTGGGCGCGGGACGTAGCCCGGCGGGTTCGCGCTGCTCCTTGCCGGTCACCAGGTTGCGAATGACCACCTCGCCGTCGCCTTCTTGCGGGAACAGTCCGTAGACCAGGAACTTCCCGTCGTTAGAGAGCCGCTGGCCGACGATGGATCGCCAGCCGTCATAGTCGCCGTGGTTGAGGGGCCGCTGACTTTGCGCCAATGACACCGGAACAAGCACCGCCGCAGCCAATAGCCAAGCGGACACACGCAGGAAACGTCGCCGGTCAAACATGATGACGGTATTGTAATCGAGTGCGCGGCAGGCCGCAGCTTACGTGGCTTTTCCCCTTATCTTGACAGAGATTGGGGTGATTGGTATAATCGGGAAAGCTCAGAAGGCTGTTTAATCCCTTTGGTTCCAGGAGCATACGATATCCGCATCCTGCCAGCCTCCATCTGAATCGAAATAGGTGGCTATGGCCAACGCTCTCCACGTTCCCCATTTGGCGCGCACCGAAGCCGAGCCCTTGCTCGCGACCATCGGTAATACGCCCCTGCTGCGCCTGGAAAAAATCCAGCGCGAATTCCCCGGCATCGAGATTTTCGGTAAGGCCGAGTACTTCAACCCCGGCGGCAGCGTCAAGGATCGAGCCGCCCTCAACATGGTGCTCGATGGCGAGCGCTCCGGCAAACTGAACCACAACCGGACGATTCTCGATTCCACCAGCGGCAACACCGGCATCGCCTACGCCATGATCGGCGCCAACCGCGGCTACAAAGTCAAACTGGTTCTCCCCGGCAATGCCAGCGAAGAGCGCAGACGCATCCTCAAAGCCTACGGCGCCGAAATGGTCTTCAGCGACCCAAATGAAAGCTCCGACGGCGCCATCCGCCTGGTCCGCCAGATCTACATGGAAGATCCCGACCGCTACTTCTACCCCGACCAGTACAACAATCCGGCCAACTGGAAAGCGCACTTCGAAGGCACCGGCGCCGAGATCATCCACCAGACGAACGGCGAACTCACCCACTTCGTCGCCGCCATGGGAACCAGCGGGACCTTTACCGGTACCACCCGCCGCCTGCGCCGCGATCTCCCCGAAGTGAAGTGCTACTCCGCCCAGCCCTCCAGCGGCTTTCACGGCCTGGAAGGCCTCAAGCACATGCCCACCGCCATTCGCCCCGGTTTCTATGACGACACCATGGCCGATGGCAACCTCTGGATCGAAACCGAGGACGCCTACCGCATGGTCCGCCGCCTGGCCCGCGAAGAAGGCCTGCTGGTCGGCATCTCCTCGGGCTGCAACGTCCACGCCGCTACCCTTCTCGCCCGCGAAATCGCTGCCCGCGGCGAGAGCGCTACCATCGTCACCATTCTGTGCGACAGCGCCGAAAAATACCTCAGCGAAAACTTCTGGGACCAGGAATGATCCGCATCGAACCCGAACCTTGGGCCGCCATGGTGGCCCACGCCCGTGCCAGCTACCCTGACGAGTGCTGCGGCGCCATGCTCGGTATTACCGTAGACGACACCAAGCTCGTGCGGCAGGCTATCGCCATCGAAAATGCCTTCGAAGGCGCGCAGGCCGCCCGCTATGAACTCAGCCCCGCGGACCTCCTGGCCGCCGATAAGGCCGCCCGGGAACGTCACATCGACCTCATCGGCATCTATCACTCACATCCCGACTGCGACGCGTATTTTTCCGCCACCGATTTGCGGAATTCCTGCCCGTGGTATTCCTTCGTCGTCCTGTCGATTCAAAAAGGCGAGTTCCACCACGCCAATTGCTTTCTGCCCAACTTCGATCAAACCGAAGCGCCAAAAGAGGAGCTGATCTACTGACATGCCCAAAGTACTGATCCCGACGCCGCTGCGTCAATTCACCGCGAAGCAGGATTCCGTCACCGTCCCCGGCGCCACCGTGGGCGAAGTGCTCGCCGCGCTCACCACCGAGTACCCCGATCTGCGCAAGCAGATCTTCAACGATGAAGGCAAACTGCGAAGCTTCGTCAACGTCTACCTCAACGACGAAGACATCCGCTACCTCGGCAAGGACGCCACCCCGGCCGCCGACGCCGACACGCTCTCGCTGGTCCCCTCCATCGCCGGAGGGGCGCACGGAGAAAGGCCCGGAGGAAAGCATTGACGCTTTCGAAAGACGAAATCCTCCGCTACTCGCGCCACCTGATCGTCCCCGAGGTCGGGATGGAAGGTCAGTTGAAGCTCAAGGCTGCCAAGGTCCTGCTGGTCGGCGCCGGAGGGCTCGGCGCACCGCTCGGCCTCTATCTCGCCGCCGCCGGCATCGGCCGCATCGGCCTGGTGGATTTCGACGTGGTCGATTTCACCAACCTGCAGCGCCAGGTGATTCACTTCACCAAGGACGTGGGCCGCAACAAGATCGATTCCGCCGCCGAGAAGATGCAGGCGCTCAACCCCAACGTCGAGATTGTCAAGCACGAGGTCGCGCTCTCCAGCGAAAACGCCATGGAGATCCTCCAGGATTACGACCTGGTGGTGGATGGCACCGACAATTTCCCCACGCGCTACCTGGTCAACGACGCCTGCGTGCTGCTCGGCAAGCCCAACGTCTACGGTTCCATTTTCCGTTTCGAAGGCCAGGCCACCGTCTTCGCCTACCAGGGCGGCCCCTGTTATCGCTGCCTCTATCCCGAACCGCCGCCGCCCGGCCTGGTGCCGAGTTGCGCCGAAGGCGGCGTGCTCGGCATCCTGCCCGGCACCATCGGCCTGATCCAGGCCACCGAAACCGTGAAACTGATCCTGGGGATCGGCGAACCGCTGGTGGGACGCCTCCTGCTGTATGACGCGCTCGGCATGCGCTTCCGCGAACTCAAGCTGCGCAAGAACCCCGAGTGCCCCATCTGCGGCGAGCACCGGACAATCACCAAGCTGATCGATTACCATCAATTCTGCGGCGTGCCGCAACACGTGCCGCAAGAAGCCCCGAAGCAGGAGAGCAAGGTGACCGAAGGCGAAATCGAAGTAACCGAAGTCAAAGAGAAGCTGGACCGGGGCGATAAGTTCGTCCTGATCGACGTGCGCGAACCCCACGAACACCAGATCTGCAACATCCCGGCGGCCAAACTGATTCCGCTCGGCGAAGTCGGCAGGCGCCTGGACGAACTCGATCCCGAAGCCGACATCGTGATCCACTGCAAGAGCGGCATGCGCAGCGCGCGCGCCTGCGGCATCCTGAAAGCAGCAGGCTTCAAACACGTGCGCAACATGAAGGGTGGCATCCTCGCCTGGAGCGACCAGGTGGATCGCAGCGTGCCGAAATACTAAAGTAGAGCGGCCTTTCAGGCTGCAACGTCGGCGTCCTTGCCGACGTTCTGCGAAGAATGCCGGTAGGAATACCGGCATGGCAGGCGTAACGCCCGCGCTACCACCGCAGCTTGAGATCCGCCGTCCACTTCTCGGTGGAGTTGATGATTTCGTCCCAGGTCACTTCGCGATTCAGATACGCGGCCGTGCGTCCCAGAATCGCCGTCAGGTTGCTGCGCACCGACTCCTCGTAGTTGTAGATCGGCTTGCCTTCGCGAATCGACGCGATGAACAGCTTCACGTTCTCCACCGCGCCGCCCTTGAACGTGTCGTCTTTCTCGGCGCCCATCCAGGCGTTCTTCCCGGTGATGCGGACGAGCCCGCCGTAGTGCGAATCGGCGCAGCCATCGATGCCGAACAGGCGCACGCACAGGTCGCTGAACGAACCCGTGAGCTGGTTGGAACTGAAATCGGCATGCACGCTGTGGGCGTAGTGGTACTGCACCAGGAAGTGGTCCCACGCGTCGCCCGCATCGTAGCCGGTGCCGCTCCAATCGGTGCGTCCCCCGCTGCCGTAGGCCTTGGTGGGATGCCCTTGGAGCAGCCAGTTGGCGACGTCGATCACGTGAATATTCTGCTCCACGATGATGTCGCCGCCGAGCACCTTATCCATATAGAAATTGGACATGCGCCGCTGCCCGGCGTCCATGCCGGGGGTGCCTTTGTCCTTCGACGGGCGACCCGCGTAGTAGAAGACCTGCGCCAGCACCGGCTTGCCGATATCGCCGCGATGCACGCGCGTCGCCAGTTCCTTATACACGTCGCGCGACCGCGTCTGGAAGTCCACCCAATAGGTGAGCTTCTTCTCCTGCGCCTTCTTCCCGCTGGCCAGCACGCTCTGGCACCCCGGCACGTCGACCGCGACGGGCTTGGCCATGTAGACGTGCTTGCCGGCTTCCACCGCGGCCAAAGCCTGTTCCGCGTGGTAGTAGGTGGGAGTCTCGATGACCACCGCATCGAGCGCCGATTGCGCCAGTTGGCGCCCCGCGTCGGGCCCGTAGTAAGCGCGCGACGCTGCCACTTTGAACGTGGCCGCGGTCCCATCGAGATGGTCCTTGACCACGTCGGCCAGCGCCACCACGCGCGCCCCGGTGTGCTCCGGGAAGAAGGGACCGATCCAGTTGCCGCGCCCGCCGCAGCCAATCAGACCCACTTCGACGTTGGAATTGGCTTGCGAGCCGAATACGGTGGCCGGCTTCAGGATGAGGATGCCGGTAGCGGCGGTCTTCAGGAAACTGCGGCGCCGGCTTTCATTTTCAGGCATGAATACCTCCTGCTCAGTGAGATGGTAGCAGCCAGAACGGATCCGCGAAGCTACCTCCACAAAACCCTTGGCCGCCGATGAACGCATAGCGGCGAGCCGCAAACGGAAGAATGCCCCCACGACTGGGGGCATGGCAGCCTAAGAGGCTACGCTACGGTGCGGCGACGAGCTGCCCCGCAAGAATCGTCGCGGCACGCGAAGAAACGAATGGATAGCAGTACGGATGAACGCAGATAGAAACAGGAATGCTTATCGGCGTTCATCCGCGTTCATCGGCGGCTGAATATGCTTTTCAGCAGCCTGCTTGCACTCGCCAGCCCCGCCGCACCTTACCCCACGCTCAGCTTGATGAGCTGCTCCGCATTCTTGAGCGCTTCGGGCGTGAGCTTCTGCCCGCTCAACATGCGCCCCACTTCGCGGGTCCGCG
>JADGNT010000168.1 GCA_017883345.1 Candidatus Solibacter sp.
AAGAGGGCGGCGACGGCCCCAACATGCAGGAACACTAGGAAATATGCGGTGGCCCGGTTAAGCCCCTCGCGCCTTGCCAGCTCCGCGACGTTTTCAGTTTTCACTGTTTCCCCTCGTAAACAGACCATCCTTTACTAACTTATCAAGAGGACGTTCAACGCTTTGTAAGACTTGTGTAATTCCAACAGGATGGCGCTATTTCAGGTCGTGCGGCCCCCGCGAAGCGCGAATCCCGCGGGTCTAACGGCTGGCATTTATCGACGAGCGTCGTTTGCCAGTCGATTGTGGAACTGGGGCCGGCGACCGCTGAACCCGCACTTTGACCTCTGCGGCTCGGACTCCTGGCCGGGGCGCCGGGGTACCGTGAAGCAAGCCTTCGACGCTGATGTCCTCGTCGACGTCAGGCCAATGAACTCCCTGGCCGGTTCCAATCAAACGAAACTTGGCTCGCTGGGCGGGCGTGGCTTCGGATAACCGCCAGGACCACGCCAGTGGCACGCTGATCACGCGTCCGTCGGCCAGGTCGGCGATAATTTGGTCCTTAGTCACGCGGACCTTCTGAATGCGAGGATCGCTATTGATGCTAGGCACAGTGTTCATACCACGCTCTTAGAATAACAGGCAGATGGCTCGCGATCAGCCGGCGAATCCGGTTCAGCTCTCGCGCGTTGAAGCCGTGGCTCCGGGCAATCCCCAGTGGTTGGAGCCAGAATTTGCAGGTCTTGTCCTCCCGCTCCACATGAAGATGCGGCGGCTCGCTGCAGTCGAAACTGGTGAAGAAGAAGCGGTACGGCCCGGGAATCCCTCTGATTCGTGGCATTCAGATTACCGCGTCCCCAGATAAATATCGTGAATCCGCAGCAGCCCCAGCGCGCGCCCATCGCCATCCACCACCGGCAGCACCGAGATCTGCGACCGCCGCCGCTCCATCAACTCCAGCGCCTGCCCCAAATTCGCCTCCGGCCCGACCGTCACCGGCGTCGCCGTCATCGCGTCGGCGGCGCGCAGCGTGCGGATGTCGTCGTGGTTGGTCAGCGCCCGGCGCAGATCGCCATCGGTCAGGAAGCCCGCTAGCGTCCCGTCGGCCGCCACCACGCACGCCCCGCCCATGGGACGCCGCGTCATGGCGATGATCACGTCCTTCAGTGCCGTCTCCGGCGCCACCCACGCCACCTCGTCGCCCGTGTGCATCGCCGCCGCCACGGTCAGCCGCAGATTGCGCCCCAATTGTCCGCCCGGATGGAACCGCCCAAACTCCTCCGGCGTGAAATTCCGCGCGCACATCAGCGCGATCGCCAGTGCGTGCCCCAGCGCCAGCGCCGTCACCGCGCTGGCCGTCGGCGCCAGATTGTGCGGATCGGCCTCGCGCTCCACCGACGCATCCAGCAGCACATCCATCTGCGCCGCGAGCGGCGACGCGAGATTGCCCAGGATGCCGATCAAAGGCGAGCGGAACTGGCGCAGCAGAGGCACCAGCGCCTGCAACTCCACGGACGACCCGCGATTAGAGAGCAGCACGGTCGGGTCGCCCGGCGTGTAGATCCCCAGATCGCCATGCACCGCTTCGGCCGGATGCAGGAACACCGCCGCCGTCCCCGTGCTGCACAAGGTCGCCACAATCTTGCGCGCGATGTGACCGCTCTTGCCGATCCCGGTGACGATCACCTTCCCGGGATGCGCCAGGATCAACTCCACCGCGCGAATCAATTCGCCGTCCAGCCTGGCGGCTGCCGAGCGGATGGACTCCGCCTCAATTTCCATGGCGGCGCGCGCGGCGGCGAGCCAATCGTTCTGAGTGCCGGCAGTCATGGGACGCGCGGACTGCTTACTGCTGGTCGCCTTCCAGATCGCTGAGACGGTGCTCGTGAATTTCCGCGAGGCGAACGAGGGCCAGAATGTGCTCTCCGTTTTGCTCTTGGATTTTGGCGATTGCGGCGAATCGCTCTCTGAATTCCCTGTCGTTGTCGATGTGCATGGCGGCGGTGAGTTCGAGGGTTTGCTTGATGGCTTCCAGACGCTCATCGATGGCGGGGCGTTTGAGCTCTGGGTTGTCTGGCATGGGCAGGCGGCATCTCCAGTATCCATCATCGCATGACCGATATTGCCGATGGCCCGCATCAATGCTGACTCGCACCCCTTACCAGAAGTGCACCGCCAGCACGTGTGGGGGGCTTGGAGTGCCCTCCACCACCTTAATTTCCAGGACGACCTGGATGTTCTTGCGCGCCCAGTCTCGCGGAGCCGCCCGCAAAGCCTCGCGAAATTGCTCCGGTCTGGTCAGGAAGTCTCCGGCTGCCAGTGTTCCGTACGTCGTGATGCCGCCAGCGGAGATTACGGTGTGGCCGGTGCGGGGATCGGCGAATCTCATCACCAGCGCGTAATCTTCGTCCGCGATCCATCCCTGCGGGCTGCGCGTGACGCGCCAGGTGAGATCCTTGCCCCGTTCCCGGTCGCGCACTCCGCGTACGGTGGGGCCGCCGTTGACCAGGGAAAAACGCAGATCCTGCGTTAGCCGGATGGTCCAGTCGTTGTTAAACGCCCCGATCAGTACCACCGGATTGTCCTGCAACTCGGCATAGGGCGTGACCTGCGATCCGCGCACCCGGTACCGTTTGTCGTGCACGGCGAGATAGCCCGAAATATGGGCCATGGCCATGGCGTCTCCGTACCACAGGAAGCGGTCCCGCAGGGGCACCAGACGGCTCACGGGTACCGTGGCCCCAGGGTCCGGAGGGCCTTCCGGGAGGGGTTCGGGGTAGTAGCTTCTGCGGCTCTGGCCCACGCAGATCTGCACCGGGGAATTCGCCGCCAGGACAGGCGCCCAGAACTGGTCGAGTTCGGTGGCCGGCCGCCGAGCGGAGCTCCGCGCGCCAGCCAGCCATCCGGCCAGGGCGGCCAGCGCGGCGATCGCCAAGGCCAGCATCAGCCATGGCGCGGACCTGGCGGCCAGCGGTGCGACCTTGGGTGTGACCGGCTGGACTGCCGTCCGGAACTCCGGGATGTAGGCTCCCAAAGGTAATTCGATGCGCAGTCCGTTTGCCGCGGGCTCGGCCTCCTGGTAGTACTGCGCCAGGCGCTTGCGCACTTCCGCCGCGGCGTTGCGTACCACCGCGTCCTGGTTGGTGTCGTAGCCGAGGTCCCGTTCGAAAACCGCTTGCCCGAGGGTGCGCTCCTTGATGGGCTTTCCCTGGTTGTCCAGGTTATATTCCACCACGTAACGGAGCAGCGCCGAACAGCGGCGGCTGTGGCGGAAATGAGGACTCGCCAACACCTGCTCCAGGTGGGCGCGTACTTCCTGCCGAGGTGCCGTGCCTAACGCCTCCACCAATTCGGCCATGTGTCCACATTCTATACCCATTTAGACGTCGAGGACGTAGTCCGCCGCGAATTGCCGTTTAACTAGGAAAGTCCCTGATAATCAGCGGTTTGGCCGACGTCGAGAGGGTCCTCGACTGTCGTCGGCCTATTCGCCGCAACGTTACTGCACGACAATTCAGCTATCGTTACGGGGTCCTGGCCCGCGCAGTCTGTTCGGGCGAGTCCTTTACGGCCACGAAGCAAAACAAGGAGCAGCCATGAAGCTAGTCACTGCCATTCTATCTCTACTCGTTGCCAGCTTGAGCTGGAGCCAAACCGTCACCAGTCAGGAAATCTCCGGATTGGTTCAGGACCTGTCAGGGTCCGTGGTGCCGAACGTAACTGTAACCGTTAAGAACGTCGAAACCGGTTTCACCCGCACGGCGCAAGCCAATGAGAGCGGGTCCTACCTGGTTTCCAACCTTCCCATCGGAACCTATGAAATATCCGCCGAGGTCAAGGGCTTCAAGAAATTCATCACCACCGGCGTAGTGCTGAACGTCAACTCCAAGGTTTCGGCGAACATCCGCCTGGAAGTCGGCAACATCACGGAATCCGTCACCGTGGCCGCCGACGCCGCCCAGGTGGAGACCGCCAGCGGCGAAGTGGGCCGGCTGGTAACCGGCGAGCAGGCCACCAATATCCAGTTGAACGGCCGTAACTTCCCGCAACTGCTGCAATTGCTGCCCGGTGTCTCCACCACCTTCAGCAGCGGCTTCGGATTGTTCGGCGGGTACGGCGTCAGCAATAGCTCCCAGTCCATCAACGGCAGCCGGACCGATACCTTCTCCTGGAATCTGGACGGCGCCGACAACAAGGACAACGGAGGCGGCGGCAACAATTTCGTCAACATCAACCCTGATGCCATCGCCGAGTTCAAAGTGCTGACCACCAACTACAGCGCCGAGTATGGATACAGCGCCGGCGCGGTGGTCAACATCGCCATCCGCGGCGGCACCAAGGAATTTCACGGTGGCGCCTACGAGTACCTGCGAAACAACGCCATCCAGGCCCGCGCCTACAATGCCAACATCAAACCGGAACTGCGCTACAACAACTTCGGCTTCAACCTCGGTGGTCCGGCGTTCATTCCCAAAAAATTCAACGTCACCAGGGAGAAGTTCTTTTTCTTCGCCGGAGTGGATTTCAAACGCCTGCGCCAGGGCGCCGTCAACACGTGGACCGTCCCGGTGCGAGACCAGTTGAACGGCGATTTTTCCGCGCTGGGATCCGCAAAGTACCCCAAGGACCCGCAGACCGGCGCCGTCTTCCCCGGTGGTCTCATCCCCAAGACCCGGTTCAGCCCTAACTCTTACCGGCTGCTGCAAAACTACCCGGCACCGAATTTCACGGGTTCGGGCGGCAATTTCGTGTTCCCCACGGTGGCGCCGCTGACCACCAACCAGTACATCCTCAAGGGCGACTACAACGTCAATTCCAAGAACCAGATTTCGGTTCACTGGCTGCGCGACTACTATGTATCGCTACAGAACCTGACGAACCTGGCGCTGTACGAGCGCCACATCCCCGGCATCAACGCCGCCGCGCACTGGACCTACGTAGCCAACGCCTCCACGGTGAACTCGGTGCAGTTCGCCTACACCGGCAACGTGATCCTGGAGAAGGTGGGAATCCGGCCGAATCCGGTTTTCGTCACGGATTTCACCCGCAAGGGCGAAGGCGTCAATTATCCGCTGATCTACAATGCCGCCGAGTTCATCCCCAGCATCGCTGTTTCGGGCTACAACGGCCTGAGCGTGACGCCGCTCAATTTCGATAACTTTAACCGCATCTTCCAGTGGAAGGACGATTTCTCGAAGCTGATGGGCAGCCACAACGTCAAGGCCGGCATCCTGGCCATGCGCAGCCGCAAGAACCAGGACAACGTCCCGGGCATCAACGGCAGTTTCGCCTTCAGCACCTCGGCGGCCAACACCACCACCAACGCGCTGGCCGACGCGGAGCTGGGCAACTTCTACACCTACACGGAAGCCGGCAGCTTTCGCCAAGGCTGGTATCGCTTCACGCAGATCGAGCCCTACGTCCAGGACGACTGGAAGGTCAACAACCGGCTGACCCTGAACCTCGGCCTGCGCTGGGCCTACATGCAGCCGCAGTACAGCGCGCTGAACAACACCTCCGCCTTCCTGCCGCAGTATTTCAATCCGGCCAAGGCGCCGCAGATCGTGCGCTCCAGCGGCGCCATCGTGCCGAACACGGGCGACCCCTACAACGGTCTGGTCCTGGGCGGCAGCGGATTCCCCGACACCGCCAAGGGCCGGGTTCCGGTGGCCAGCGACCCGGCTGTGTTGGCCCTCTTCCATGGCTTGCCCGCGGGCACGGCCCAGACCTACAATGCAACCTGGGCGCCGCGCCTCGGCTTCGCCTGGGACGTCACCGGCCATCAGAACACCGTGGTGCGCGGCGGGGCTGGCATGTTCTATGAGCGCATCGAGGGCAACTTCCTCTTTAGCGCCGTCAACAACCCGCCTTTCATCCAACAGTCCACCGTCTACAACGGAAACGTGGAGAACCCGGCGGGCGCCACTCTCCAGACTTTCCCGGCCACCATCAACAACTCCCACTACCTGGACATGAAGGTGCCGCGCACCATCAACTGGAGCCTGGGCATGCAGCAGAAACTGAGCAAGGACATGATGCTGGACGTCGCCTACGTGGGTTCGAGCGCGGCTAACCTGTCCTACCAGCAGGACATCAACCAGTTGCGCGCCGGAACCCTGCAAGCCAATCCCGGCGCCAACGCGAACGCGCTGCGGCCCTACCCGGGTTACGCCGACATCTACGAATACATGACCGGCGCCAACTTCATTTACAACTCGCTGCAGGTGCAGTTCAAGAAACAAATGGCCGGCGGCGGCATGTTCAACGTGGCTTACACCTGGTCCAAGGCCCGCACCGATGCCAACGGCTACAACTACCAGCCCATGGACAGCTACAACCTGCGCGGCGATTGGGGACCTTCCAACTACAACCGCAATCACATCCTGGTCCTGAGCTACGTTTACCCGCTGCCCTTCTGGAAGGTAGGGCGAGAGTGGTACAAGGTGGGCTTCGGTGGATGGCAGGTTTCGGGCGTGATCACGCTGCAGACCGGGGTCCCGTTCAACGTCACCATCCCCACCGACACCGCGGGTACCGGTCTCAGCAACCAGCGGCCGAACGTGATTGGCGACTGGCATGGCCCCACGCGCACGCAGTTCCTGACGCCCGCGGCGTTCGCCACCCCAACCGCCGGTACCTTCGGCAACCTGGGAGCCTTTGCCATTTTCTACCCGTTCTTCAACAACTGGGACGTGTCGCTGCAGAAGACCTTCCGCGTCACCGAGCGTTTCCACGCCGCGTTCCGGGCGGAGTTCTTCAACACGCCCAACCACCTCAGCTATACCGCCGCCTCCACATCGTTCACCAGTTCCACCTTCGGCCAGATCACCGGCGCGACGGACCCGCGGACGATGGAGTTTGCCCTGCGGCTGACCTTCTAGGCTGTCCGTGAGGAGGCGCCCGCTGGATTCCGCCGGGCGCCTTTACGGCCGCGCCTCCGGCGGCATGCGGGTGAGTATTGCCTCGTAGACAATTCGGGCCACCGCCAGCGCTTGTTCGGCCTCCTCACGTACCGGCTCATCGCTCTCGCCAGGATAACGGAACCTCCACGCGTATTCGGTAAGCGGCGCCGCCTGATCGGCGAAGGTTCCCAGCGTGACGTCCAACGCCACGCACTGCCGGCCAAGTTCCTCAAGGTTGTGCGTTTTCCGAACCGGCACATCGTGCCAGGCGAGGAAAGCTTTCATCGCCTTTTCAGCCGCCTGCTGGGCATGGAACATCACATCGCCCCACAGGCCCTCCTCGGGAGCCGAGATCTCATGTGCCGCGGCGCGTAGATCCAGTCCCGCCTTGGAGAGCCACGCCTGAACGTCCTTGATACGAGCATCCTCAGGCGACATGCAGTGCCCTCCCTTCACGCAGTACCGTGCCCGGAAGCGATGCCTTCAGCAAGCGGCGCTGTTCAAAGTAGGAATGAGTGCATACGAGCACATCAGCAGCCGTCCCAATGCCTCGGAGAACTTCGTAGGCCAGCCGGCTCCGCCGGTGTTCCGGGGGAGCATCGTCGGGCACTACAACCAGCAGGTCGTAGTCGCTGTCCGGGCCGGCGTCGCCCCGGGCGACGGAACCGAAAAGATAGATGCACTCCGGCCGGTATGCTTCGACGAGACGGCGCACCACCTCGGCCAGAACCGGATCGCCGGCCGTTGGAGTCCTAAAGATCGTGGTGCTCTCGTTCCCCATGCTTCGCCTCCATCAGTTTGCCACAACTGCCTGAGGTTGAGCGTCAACCCGAGTTCCTGAGGCGACGCTGGCCCGGCAGGCAGTTGCCTCGAGCGCGTATCCGTGACCGATCACTTACTTGACCACTAAATGCCATGAATGGCATAATATGAACTAGATGGCATGTGACGTGGAGTTCACCGATGAGTTCGGGGACTGGTGGGACCATCTGGCGGCGGAGGAGCAGGCGAGTGTGCGCGCATACGTGAAACTGCTCGAAGAATACGGCGTGGCGCTCAAGCACCCTTACTGTTCCGGCGTCGAGACTTCCAGGCACGATCACATGCGGGAGTTGCGGGTCCAGCATGCCGGGCGACCGTATCGTGTACTGTACGCATTCGATCCCCGGCGAACCGCCATCCTGCTAATCGGCGGCGACAAGACCGGAAACGACCGATGGTATGACACGTTCGTTCCGATGGCGGACAAGATTTACAGCCGCCATCTCGAACAACTCAACACGGAGGGAGACGCATAATGGCGCGCAAGTTCAGGGAACTCGAAGCAAGAATGTCGTCCGAGGCGATCACGACCAGCAACGCAATTCACCATCGCCTCAAAGAGTCAATGGCGCTCGAAGAACTACGCGATGCGCTACGCATGACGCAGCAAGAGCTCGCGCAAACCCTAAACGTGGATCAATCCGCGGTATCCAAGCTCGAACACCGGACCGACATGTACGTCAGCACTCTGCGGCGGTGCATCGCCGCCATGGGAGGAGAACTTGAAATCCGAGCTAACTTCCCCGAGGGGAGCGTCCGCATCAGCCAGTTCGAACGGCTCGCAGCCGACGAATGACGCCGACTCTTTTGGTGGACGCGACCTAAATCCCAACCTGCCAAACCGCAGGGTCCACTAGCTCCAAGAACTCATAATGGCAGCCACTCCAATCGGTCTTCCCATTCCGATGCTTCCGATGCCAGCCAAATCAGTAGGAGTTCGTCGATTGCCGTCCCAACATCAAGGCT
>JADGNT010000169.1 GCA_017883345.1 Candidatus Solibacter sp.
CGAAAACGCTCCAAGTCCTTTTCCATGAGGACTATACGCCGCCCGGCCGGGCCAAGCGGACAGAAAGCGGCACGCTGGTCCTGCGCAAACCGGGGAAAATGCGCTGGGATTACGATCAGCCCAAAGGCAAACTCTTTGTTAGTGACGGGAAATACCTCTGGCTCTACACCCCGCTAGAAAACCGCGCCGAGAAAATGAAGCTCAAAGAGAGCGACGACATGCGTGCGCCGCTCGCCTTTCTCCTCGGTAAACTGGACTTCCAGAAGGAGTTCCGCAATCTACAGGCGAAGCAGGAAGGCCCCAACATGAGGATTACGGCGGAACCCAAGACCGACAACCTGCCCTATTCCGCTGTGGAATTCCTCGTCGCCCCGGACCAGCGCATCAAGCTGGTCAAGGTAACCGGCTTCGACCACTCCGTCCTGGAGTTCCGCCTCGATGAGGAGAAGGTGGACCCCCCATTGGACGCCAAGTTATTCCAATTTCAGGTGCCCAAGGGCGCTCGTCTGGTGGAGGCGGGGCAGTAGCCATGGCTGATTTTGTCCTTAAGTACGCAGACGGGCGCGGCCAGATCCACCACCAGGTGGCCACCGCAGCCTCCGAGAAGGAACTGCGCGAGAAGTACGCGCAGCAGGGTTTCCTGATCTATTCCATCAAGCCCCGCTCCGGCGGCGTCGGCGGAGGATTCCTCGGCGGACGCAAGAAGATCAACCTGGAGAAGTTCCTCATCTTCAACCAGCAGTTTGTCACCCTGATCCGCGCCGGATTGCCCATCTTGAAGGCCTTGGACCTGCTGGCCGAGCGCCTGACCGATCCCAAGCTTGGACCCTACGTGAAGTCCGTCCGTGACGAGGTGCGTGGGGGCACCCTGCTCAGCGAGGCCTTCCGCCAGCAGGGGATTTTCCCCAAAATCTACGTCACCTCGGTCATGGCGGGAGAGAAAAGCGGCAGCCTCACCGAAGTCATGGACCGCTACGTCAACTACCAGAAACTATCGCTCGCGGTGCGCAAGAAGGTCATGGTTTCGCTCATGTACCCGTGCGTGCTGATCGTCCTGGTGACCCTGTTGATGGTCTTCCTGGTCACCTACGTGGTGCCCACCTTCGCCAACCTCTACAACAGCATGCAGGCGAAACTCCCCATCATGACGGTCTACCTGATCGCCATCGGGACCGCGTCGCAGAAGTACATCGTGTTGTTTGCGGGGGCGCTGGTCGGCGCCGTCTTTCTGTTCCGCTGGTGGGTGCGGCGCGATTCGGCCAAGGAAAAGGTGGACCGCGTAAAACTGCGCCTGCCCCTGGTGGGCGAGATCTGGCTGAAATACCAGGTGGCCCAACTGGCGCGCATTTTGAGCACTTTGCTGGTCGGCGGCATTCCGCTGGTCCAGGCCATGGAAACCGCCGCCGATTCGCTCGGCACCCCGCTGCTCCAGCGCGCCGTGGAGGCCGCCGGCAAGAGCGTGCGCGAAGGCCAGCCGCTCTCCGGCTCGCTCAGGCAATCCAAGATTTTTCCCCCGCTGGCGATCGACATGATCGAGGTCGGCGAATCCACCGGCGCACTGCCCGCCATGCTCAATAGCGTGGCGGAGTTTTTCGAAGAGGATGTCAATACCAAGATGGCGGCCAGCCTCTCGCTGATCGAACCGGCGATCATGATCGTGATGGGTGGCTTCGTGGCGTTTGTGTTGATCGCGTTGTATCTGCCGATCTTCTCCCTGGCGGACACGATTCGATAAGGATTGAGTTGAAGCAATGGCGACGACGGACAGAACCAAATTAGCGGAACCCGGGGCGGAGACCGAGCAGGCGCGGGCCATTGCCGCGCGCTACCGCTGCGAGTATATCGATCTGCGGGAAGCGGGCATCGATCACGATCTCTTCCGCTCCATCCCCGTGGATCTCATGTTCCGCTACAATTTCGTGCCGCTGCACGCGCAGAACGGCACGCTCGATATCGCCCTCTCCGATCCGCGGAATCTCAACCTGATCGATGAATTGACCCTGCTGCTCAACAAGAAGCTGCGCGTCAAAGTCGCCACCCTCTCGCAGATTTCGGAACTGCTCAAGAAGACCGAGCAATCGCAGCGCGTGCTGGAGGAAGTCACCGAGGGGTTCGCCCTCGACGTCATCGCCGAAGACGGCGATTCGGATGAGACCCTCTCCATCGACAAGCTGACCGCCACGGATTCCGACATCGCGCCGGTCATCAAGCTGGTGGATACCACCATCTTCAACGCCCTGGAACGCCGCGCCAGCGATATTCACATCGAATCGCGCGATCAGGAAGTGGCCATCAAGTACCGCATCGACGGCGTGCTGCACTACGCCATGCCGCCCATCTCCAAGGACTGGCAGTCCACCATCATCTCGCGCATCAAGGTCATGAGCGAACTCGATATCGCCGAGAAGCGCGTCCCGCAGGACGGGCGCTTCCGCGTGCGCTATAAGAACCGCCTGATCGATTTCCGCGTCTCCATCATGCCCACCATCCACGGCGAGGACGCCGTATTGCGCGTGCTGGACAAGGAATCCATGAGCGAAAAGTTCCACAAACTCTCGCTCGACGTGGTGGGCTTCGGCGAAAGCGACCTGGTCAAGTTCCGCCGCTACATCGCGGAGCCCTACGGCATGGTGCTGGTCACCGGGCCCACCGGGAGCGGCAAAACCACCACGCTCTACGCCGCGCTCAGCGAGATCAAGAACGACGAAGACAAGATCATCACCATCGAAGACCCCGTCGAATATCAGATCAAGGGCATTACCCAGATCCCGGTGAATGAGAAGAAGGGCCTCACCTTCGCGCGCGGCCTGCGCTCCATTCTGCGTCACGATCCCGACAAAATCATGGTCGGCGAAATCCGCGATCAGGAAACCGCGCAGATCGCCATCAACTCCGCCCTCACCGGCCACCTGGTGTTCACCACCGTGCACGCCAATAACGTCTTGGACGTGCTGGGGCGCTTCCTCAACATGGGCGTCGAGCCCTACAATTTTGTGTCCGCGCTCAACTGCATCCTCGCCCAGCGCCTGGTGCGCCAGATCTGCGAGCACTGCAAGCGCGAAGTCAAGTATCCCGATTCGATGCTCGTCGAAAGCGGGCTCAACCCCGATGAATGGCGCCATGTTCCCCTGATGGAAGGTCCCGGCTGCTTCGAGTGCGGCGGCACCGGCTTCCGCGGCCGCTCCGCGATTCACGAGTTGCTCGACCTCACCGACCGCATCCGCGAAATGATCTTGAACCGGCGCCCCACGTCAGAGATCAAGCGTGCCGCCAAGGAAGACGGCATGACCTTCCTGCGCGAATCGGCGGTCGAAAAGATGCGCCTGGGAATCACCACCTTGCGGGAAATCAACAAGGTCACGTTTATTGAGGCGTAATGCTCGACAAGCTCAAATCGATTTTGCAGGAAGCGCCGCCCGCCATGGCGTTCGAGATCACCGAAGCCGGCATCGCCGCGGCCCGCATCGGCGCGCGCGCGGAGTTGGATTTCCTGCCCCTCAAACCCGGCACGCTCGCCGTCTCTCCCCTCAAGGAAAATGTGCTCGATCCCGACGAGTTCGTCAGGGCCGTGCGCAGCCTGGCGGGCACGCAGGCGGCGCGCAAACGCCGCGATGTCGCGCTGATTCTGCCCGATTTCAGCGCGCGCATTTCCGTCCTGGATTTCGACTCGTTCCCCAAGGACCCCAAGGAGCAGGCCTCGCTCATCCGCTTCCGCCTCAAGCGCAGCGTGCCCTTCGACGTGGAATCCGCCGCCCTGAGCTACTGGGCGCAGAACGGCGAGAAGGGCAAGACCGACGTGGTGGTGGTCCTGGCCCCGCTGGAGATTGTCTCGCGCTATGAATCGCCTTTCCGCACCGCCGGGATGAATCCCGGCATGGTCACCACCTCCTGCCTCGCCGCCTTGGAACTGGCGCCCGAGGCCGGGCTCAGCGTCCTGGCCAAGCTCACTGGACGCGTGCTCACCGTGGTGGTGCGCGACAAAATCCAGCTCAAGCTGGTGCGTTGCCTGGAATTGCCTTCCGCCGATATGGAGGATATCGCCGCCGTGCTGGTGCCCACCTTCGTGTACATCGAAGACAACCTGGGGCGCCGCGCCGAAAAGTTGCTGCTCTGCGGATTTGGCGCCTCTACCGCCGAAGTGGAGAGCCGCTTCGCCGAGGAGTTAGGCGTGGAAGTGGAACCTCTGCGCTCGCCGCTCGGCGCCCCGGGGGAGAATAACGCGGGACTGCTGGGGTATCTGCGGTCCATCGCCAAAAATAATTGACCCAATTGAAATGAAGATTCCCATCAATCTCGCTAGCCAACCCTTCCGGCGCGACCGCGCCATGCTGGTGGCCTCGGTCGCGGTCGGCACCCTGCTGGTGGCCTCGCTCGCGGCCTTGATCACGCTCGCCAACGCCGACAGCGCGCAGGTGGCCGACGTGCGCAAGGAAGTCGCCGGACTGCGCTCCCAGATCGCCGCCGCCGGCAAACAGCAGGCCGATTTCGAGGCCGTAATCCGCAAACCCGAGAACGCCCAGGTGCTGGAACTCAGCGTCTTCCTCAATACCCTGCTCAGCCGCAAAGGAATCAGTTGGACGCGCATTCTCGCGGATCTGGAAAAAACCATGCCGGCCAACGTCAAGATGCTGAATATTCAGCCCTACGTGACCGGACGCAATCAGGTCACCCTGAGCTTGCAAGTAGGCTCGGAGGGTCCCGAGCCGGTGATCCTGTTCTACAAAGCGCTGGAGGGTTCGGACTTGTTCGGCGGCGTCACCCAGAATATTTATCAGCCGCCTTCCCAGGCCGAGCCGTTGTACCGCTATCGCTTTACGGTGAATTATGCTCAGAAACTTTAGCCTCTCCGCACTCAAGTGGAAGGATCCCCGCGTCGCCATGCGCGCGGTTCTGGGTGTTCTCCTGCTGGCCAATCTGGTGGCTGCCGTGATTGCGTTCAAGCCGTTTGGCGGCGGCGCCGACGATCTGCGCCGCGACCGCAACGTCCTCCAACAGCAACTCGCGCAATTGCAGAAGCAAGTCTCCAAGAACAAGAAGTTGGTGGAAAAAGTCGAGACCGCGCGCAGCCAGGGCGATCAATTCCTGGCCAAGTACTTCACGGAGCGGCGCGTCGTCACCTCCACTATCCAGGGCGAACTGGTGCAGATCGCCAAGGACGCCGGCATCACCTACCAGCCCACCACCTGGACCCCGGAACTTATCGAAGGCAGCGACACGCTGGGCATGATGACCATCAACGCCGGATGCCAGGGAACCTACGCCGCGCTCTCCAAGTTCGTCAACCTGGTCGACAAGTCGCCGCGCTTCCTGATCATTGAGAGCATGGTGGCGGCGCCGCAGCAGACCGGACAGATTCTCAACGTCACGGTGAAGGTGGACACCTTCGTGAAGGAACAGGGATTGGGTTTGCCGGAACCGGAAGTTGCCGCGCCGGCTCCGGACAACGCCGCGGTTCCGCCAAATGCCGCGCCTCCCGCAACCGCGCCACCGGGAGCCGGACTATGAAGCTCGGCACCGAGAACAAGAAGTCGGTCTGGGCGCTCGCCGTGCTCGGCGTGGTGGCGGCCTACTTTGTCTACACCAACGTCCTGTCCGATTCCTCCTCGCCCACCGTCGCGCCCAAATCGGCCGCCGTCACCGAGCGGGAACGCGCCGCCGCCGAAGCCATGGGCGCGGCACCCGCCCCCGTTCCCGCGCCGCTGCCCACGTCCCAGCCGGCCGCGCCGCCGCGCCAGTTGGGCGGCGCCAGCCGCTCCCGCGGCGACGAGTTTCATCCCTCGCTGCGCTCCAAACGCAAGGAAGATCAGATCGACCCGCTGACCGTCGATCCCACCCTGCGCCTGGATCTCCTGGCCAAGGTGCAAAGCGTCAGACTCGATGGCGGCCAGCGCAATCTGTTTCAGTTCGGCAAGGCGGAGTTGGTGGCCGCCACTCTCGACGGGCCGGAACAAAAAATCGTGCCCAAGGTAAGGGAAAGAATGGGCCCCAAGGAAGCGCCCCCTCCGCCCGGTCCGGCGCCGGTCGTGCCGCCCCCGCCCATCACCATGAAGTATTATGGTCTTGCCACCAAGCGCATCGATGGCAAGAAGACCGCGTTCTTCCTGGATGGCGAAGATATCATTCTCGCTACCGAGGGCATGACCGTGAAAAAACGCTACAAAATCGTGCGCATCAATGCCGAGTCGGTGGTCATCGAAGACACCGATGTCAAACGCGAACAAACTGTGAAGATCTCGGAGGACGCCGGTGGTACGTCGTAAGCATTTGCGTCGTAAGAACCAGGGAGGTTTTGCCCTGCTGCTCATCTTCCTGATGGCCAGCGTGGTGGCCATCACCCTGTATATGGAGCTTCCGCGCGTTGCCATGCAGTCGCAGCGCGATAAGGAGGAGACGCTGATCGATCGCGGCGAGCAGTACAAGCGGGCCATCCAGCTTTTTGTCAAGAAGGCCAACCGCTATCCCGGCGACATCAAGGAACTGGAGAGCTTCCAGAATCAGCGCTTTCTGCGCCACCGCTACGTCGACCCGATGACCGGAAAAGACGAGTGGCGTCAGATCCACATCCAGGCCGGCGTCCTCACGGATTCCAAGTTGACCAAGCCCAATGGCCCGGGCGGCGACAAAGCGCCCGCGGCGCCCAACGGATTCGTCGGCGAGTTGGCCGGGCTCGGCAGCTCGCAGAATCCGACCCAGGGCGGTGGCGCCCCGAGCGTGCGCGACCGCCGGCGCCCCAGCGAAGGCGCCAACACGACCATGCCGGGCCCAGCTCTCCCCGGCGGCGGCCTGTCGGGCGGGCAGAACTCCGGCGTGCCTCCCCTCCCGGGCCAGGGGCCGGACAGCGGACAGTCCCCCCTTCCCGGTACCACCTACCCCATCACCGGACAACCCGTCGCGGGACAACCCGGCCAGCCCGTCTATGTGCCGCCCGGCATGACCATCCCCGGACAGCAGGGAATGCCTGGCCAGCCCGGTATGCCGATTATACCCGGTATGCCCGGCATGCCCGGGGTCACTTCGGGCCGCACCGTGACCGCTCCGGGCGCCGCCTCGAACTCGGGTAGCTCGTTCGTGGGCGGTGGTGGTTCCTTCGTAGGTGGCGGTAGTTCCTTTGTCGGCGGCGGATCGGTCACCGGATCCCAGCCCGCCAATCCCGGCTATCCCGGACAGCCCACCTATCCCGGCCAAACCCTCCCCGGACAGCCCGGACCGCCGGTCAATTCACAAATGGGCGGAGTCTCGCCCTATCCGATCCAACCGGGATCGAACGGCAATCCTCCCGGCTTTCCCCAGCCCGGCACGGTAGCCGGCCAGGGCAACGCGGCAGCCGACATGATCCGCAACATCCTGACCACTCCCCGCCCGGGTGGCATGCCGCAGGCCAATCCCGGAGGCCTGACCATCGGCGGCGGCATCGCCGGCGTGGCCAGCAATGGTGAGGGCGAGGGCGTGAAGGTCTACAACGACCGCACCCTGTACCAGGAGTGGGAGTTCATCTACGATCCGGCCAAGCAGAAGCAGATCCCCAATCCGAACGTCGTAGGCGCCGGCGGAACCCCCGCCGATAAAATGAAACAGGGCACACAACCCCAAACCCCCGGCATGGGCCCACAAATGCCCGGCATGGGGCCCCAGATGGGTCCCCAAATGCCCGGCCAGCCCGGCCGCTGAATTAACGCGCTAGAAACTCCTGGTAAATCTCCCCCATCGCCCGCGCCGCTTGTTCCCGCGTGAAATGCTCTTCGATCCGCCGCGCCGCCTGCGCCGCCAACCGGCGCCGGTACGCGGGCCCGTCCAACAGGAGCGCCAGGCGCTCCGCCAAAGCCTCCGCATCCCCCACCGGAAACAGCAGCCCCGTCTCGCCATCCTTCACCAGCTCCGGATTCCCGCCCGTATCCGATGCCACCGGGCAGCAACCGCACCCCATCGCTTCCATCAGCGAATTGGACAGCGCTTCCGACAACGAAGGCAGCACGAAAATGTCCATCGCCCGCAGCCACGGCGCGACGTTCCGCTCCGCCGGCTGGAAGTGGCAATCGGCATCGCCGCCCGCCGCTAACTCCGCCAGCATCGGCCCGCTCCCCACAATCACCAGCTTCACCCCGCGCCGCGCCGCTTTCACCTTCCGAAAAGCCTCCATCAGGATGTGTAACCCCTTCTCCGGCCGCAACGCGCAGACTGTCCCGATCACCGCCGCCGCCTCGCCCCAAGGCAGTGCCGCCCGTTCCCCCTCCCGGCGGAACACACTCGTATCCAGCCCGTTGTAAGCCAGCCGCACCATGGAAGCCGGCACCCCGTCCTGCTCCGCCAGTTGGCGCGCCACCGCCCGCGAATTGACCACAATTCCGTCCACAATCCGGTCCATCACCCGCAGCAGATGCCGCCTCACCCCCGGCGTCAGATCGCGATGCGCGCGCTGGCTCGACAGCACCACGGGTGTCCGGTACCACCGCGCCACCGGCACCGCAAATAGATCCAGCGGCACGTCGAAAGCATGCACCAGCCCGATCTCGTGGCGCGCCAGGTACGCCCCCATCCGCCGCGCGCCCGCCACCGCCGACGGCGACACCAGCGACCGCACTCCCAGCTCCAGAATCGGCACCCCCGCCTCGCGCAGTTCCCTGGCGCGGAACCCGCCGCCGGTGAAGCAGCCCACGTGAGGCTCGAACTG